>NZ_JALW01000012.1:0-152939 GCF_000710795.1 Enterobacter sp. T1-1
GTACCGTAAGGTGCGGGGTTTTTTGCTTTTGTTTTCTCCCTCACTCTCACCCTCTCCCTGCGGAAGAGGGCATCAGACCGCACCATTCCCCTCCTGGGCTTTCTCCGGAACTTACCTTGCTAACGAAATTTGTGATCTCCCTCGCAATGTTATTTATAACAAAATAATAACATTTAATTTACAAGGTATTGAGTTCCTTCAGAGCTCAGCATGCCGTTGTTTATGGCAGGAGTATAATCATAATGACCGAAAGCATTACATCGAACGGGACGCTGGTTGCCAGTGATACCCGAAGAAGGGTATGGGCAATCGTAAGTGCCTCATCCGGTAACCTGGTTGAATGGTTCGACTTTTACGTCTACTCATTCTGTTCACTTTACTTCGCACATATTTTCTTCCCGTCAGGAAACACCACAACGCAGCTACTGCAAACGGCAGGTGTATTTGCCGCAGGATTCTTAATGCGGCCGATTGGTGGCTGGTTATTTGGCCGTATCGCAGACCGTCGCGGGCGTAAAACCTCCATGCTGATCTCGGTCTGCATGATGTGTTTTGGTTCCCTTATCATCGCCTGTCTGCCGGGGTATGACGCTATCGGAACCTGGGCGCCCGCCCTTTTATTACTGGCTCGTTTATTCCAGGGACTCTCCGTTGGGGGAGAGTACGGCACCAGCGCCACGTACATGAGTGAAATTGCACTTGAAGGTCGGAAGGGTTTTTACGCCTCTTTCCAGTATGTCACGCTCATCGGTGGTCAACTGCTGGCCATTCTGGTTGTCGTGATCCTGCAGCAGATCCTCACAGACAGCCAGCTTCATGAATGGGGATGGCGAATTCCTTTCGCGATGGGAGCTGCACTGGCGATCGTGGCGCTTTGGCTGCGCCGTCAGTTAGACGAAACCTCGCAAAAAGAGGTCAGGGCGCTGAAGGAAGCGGGATCGTTTAAAGGACTGTGGCGAAACCGCAAAGCTTTCCTGATGGTTCTCGGTTTCACTGCCGGTGGTTCACTCAGTTTTTATACTTTTACCACCTACATGCAAAAGTATCTGGTGAATACTACGGGAATGCACGCCAACGTCGCCAGCGTCATCATGACCGCCGCGCTCTTCGTCTTTATGCTGATACAGCCGCTAATCGGTGCGCTCTCAGATAAGATCGGCCGTCGCACATCAATGTTGATTTTTGGTGGTATGTCCGCCTTATGTACCGTCCCCATTTTAACCGCGCTTCAGCACGTCTCATCACCTTATGCCGCATTTGCTTTGGTGATGCTGGCGATGGTGATTGTGAGTTTCTACACCTCGATCAGCGGAATACTCAAGGCCGAGATGTTCCCGGCACAGGTGCGTGCTTTGGGAGTAGGGCTTTCTTATGCGGTCGCCAATGCCCTGTTTGGTGGTTCGGCGGAGTACGTTGCGCTGTCCCTGAAATCATGGGGAAGCGAAACGACATTCTTCTGGTATGTGACGATCATGGGGGCGCTGGCCTTTATCGTATCCCTGATGCTGCATCGCAAAGGGAAAGGTATTCGTCTTTAATAATGCGCCATCTGCCACACGGCATAGCCGGTCGTGGCACCGGCAACATCCCAGGCAAAATCTTTCCAGCTCCAGCCGCTCCCTGAGGGGCGGCTATCCCATAATTCTTTCGATGCCCCAAGGCTGACTGAGAACATCAGGCCGATTGCCGCACTACGATCCCGGCTATACCCCTGGTGCTGGGCGTACTCATTACCGGCAGCGGACAACATCGCGGATGCGAGGAAGTGTTGCGCTTTATCCTGGCCGGACCAACTATCGTTCGCCATATGGCTACAGCCGGTTAAACAGAGGGTCATGACTAACAGAAGAAGACGCATCAACAGCTCCATAAAAAAGCCCTGCGGGTGGCAGGGCCTGGATATTACAGAATACGGCTGATAAGACGATCGATACGGATGCGACGCAAACGGCGAATAAGCTTACGAACCTTCACCGGATAATCGGCAATGCTCTGTAGCTCGCGGTAATGACGAACAACCGTCGTATGTGTACGAATAAGTTCCAGTTCACGTTCACGCTGCGCGGCCAGCTCATGTTGTGGATCGTGGATCAGAATCGCGTTTTCCAGATCCAGACGCCAGGCACGAGGGTTCAGGTTGTTGCCGGTCAGCAGCATCCATTCATCATCAACCCACATTCCTTTGAGATGATAACTGTTATCTTCATCTTTCCAGAGACGCACCACCAGCTGGTCGGTGTTTACGTAATACTGTAAGCGACTGAGGAAACGACGCAGGTTAATCTCATAAAGGTAGGGCAGGGCGCCGATGATTTTGAAGGGTTGATCTTCAGGAATGAAAAAGTCATTTGCCGTTTTATCACCGACAATGATTTCCACTTTTTTACCGTCGCGCAGCAGCTGAATGATATTGCGCACCAGCACGGCGGGAAGGTTAAAGTACGGCGTACAGATAGTGAGCTTCTGCTCCGCGCACGGCATCAGATGGAAAATCGTTTTGTTCAGCAGGCTGGATTTGCCTAAGCCCACCAGAGGTGTAACGGACAGCTCTTCGTTGTTTGCATCGCCCTGGAAATGATAAACCGCATCGCGCAGCTCCTGGCGGAACGCGCGAACGTCGTTTTTGATTTCCGGGCTTTTCGGTCGATGAGGATCGTCAAGGCGATTCACACCACGGCCATGTACCAGATGTTTATCCACCCAGTTAAACATGATGTCGGCCATCTGCGAATTACGGATCAGATGGTAGCGGTCGTAGCGATACTTATCGAGCTGATGAAGGTAAACATCATTCAGACTCGCGCCACTATAAAGCACGCTGTCATCGATGATGAACCCTTTGAAATGGAGTACGCCAAGCGCTTCACGGGTATTCACCGGCACCCCGTAAACAGGGACATCAACGCCAGGATTTTCCTGCGCCGTGCGGCAATACCAGTCTGCGTTTGTATTTGAAGCAGCAGCGCCAATACGGCCACGCTGAGCGCGGTGCCAGTCAACCAGCACGCGAACATCCAGTTCAGGACGCTGACGCTTGGCTTCGTAGAGCGCATTCAGGATCGCGCGGCCACCTTCATCTTGTTCAAGATAGAGTGCCACAATGCAAATGCGTCGCGTGGCGCTGGCAATCTTTTCCAGAAGCGTCTCCCGAAAATGAGCGGGAGCGTAAAAGAACTCTACATCATCAACTGACTGAGAAATCTTCGGTAGTTGAGCAAGGTGTTGTTGATGTTTATTACGCTTAAATTTTGACAACATCACAGTGCGTTTCTTCTCTGTTCATTGAAGGGTTGTCTGTACCATGCAAACAACATAAGCGGACAATGATACCACCAGTCCCGTCCAAAGTGGGTAACATTTCCAGTAGCTTACTCGGGTTTATCCGGCGATTTCAGAGTGAGGGAGAGGGCAACAATCCCCTCGTCCAGCTGAATATCAACATCAAAACCGAGTTTTCGCGCCAGGGTCACCATACCGCGATTGTTTGGCATAGTAATGCCATTCAGGCGTAACAATCCGTGATCGCGCGTATAACTGATGAGTTTTTCCAGTAGCCGCCGCCCAAGGCCCAGGCCTTTAAGATCGGAGCGCACCAGTACGGCAAACTCCGCATCGACGTTATCCGGATCTGATATCGCACGCGTCACGCCAAGGATCTCATCACCGTTTTCGGAACGACGAACGGCGACAAAGGCCATTTCACGATCGTAGTCGATCTGGGTCATATTGGCTAAATCATCATGGGTAAATTCGTTGATTTCGCTGAAGTAGCGATAGTAAAGATCCTCTTTCGTGACCTGAGAGATAAACGTCCGCAATTGGGGTTCGTCTTCCGGCAAAATGGGGCGAAACAGCGAACGCTCACCGTTCTTCATCTCCACCCACTCTTCCAGTTGCAGAGGATAAGGACGGATTGCCAGACGGCTCTCTCTGTCGCCTTCGAATGGTGCGATATCCAGCGTGACGTCCAGCGCCGTGAACTCATTGCCGGAGGCGAGCAGAGGATGAATGTCCAGCCGCTGGATCTCCGCGCAATCGACTATCAGGTTAGAGACCTGCACCAGGAACTGGCTTAACCCCGCAATGTCGAGCGGACGCAGGGCGCTCCGGCCACGGATTTTTTTGCTTTTGATGGCCTGAATAATCAGATAGCGAGCAAGGTTCATGTTCAGCGGCGGTAAGGCCACCACGGCTTGTTCTTCAGGGCGCCATTCCACGCCACCTTCTCCCAGCATGATGAGCGGGCCAAAAACCGGATCGTGCTCAACAACCACCCGCAATTCCTGTGCGCCCGCGCGGTTCGCCATGCTTTGCACCAGCAGTCCGTGGATCCTGGCCTGAGGCCAGGCCATTTTTACGCGGTCGAAAATAGCATCTGCCGCTTGCTGAACTTCAGCCGCGGTTCGAAGATACAGCATTACCCCTTGCACATCGGACTTGTGGGGAATATCCGGTGAGCGAAGCTTAAGGGCGACCGGATAACCAATCTGTTCGGCAATATGTACCGCTTCCGCGCTGTCGCTGGCGATCCAGGTGGGCAGCGTCTGCATCCCATAGCTACCAAGAATGGGTTGCACTTCGTGAGTGTCCAGCGATGTCGCACCTTCATCGATAGCCTGTTGCAACAGCCGGTGAACGTCGACGGAATTTGCCGTCAGATTGCCGGGCAATGCTGGAGTTTCACGCAACTGTTTCTGGTTACGACGGTATTCCACCATATGCATAAAGGCGGTAATAGTCCCTTCCGGGGTGCGGTACGTTGGCAACCCCGCTTCGCTGAACAATCGCCGCGCCTCCTGAGAGGAGAACTCACCGCACCAGTTAGTAAGCAGAGTGACGTATTTACCACGCGGATGGTTACGCACTGCTTCAATGAGGGCTCGCGCGCTCTCACTGCCAGGAGCGACCGCGCTGGGGGAGTGGATAATCATCAGCGCATCGAAATCCTGACTATCCAGCAAAATAGAAATGGCTTTGATATAGCGATCGCTACTGGCATCATCGCGTAAATCAAGGGGGTTCCCGGGGGCAACGCTGATGGGTAAAGCCTCTCTCAGGCGCTGAAGCGTCTCTTCACTGAGCGTGGCCAGCTTGCCATTACGTAACCACAGTTCGTCCAGCGCCAGCGCCGCCGGAGCTGCGCCGTTACTGACGATCATTAATTTCTCTCCGCGCAACGGACGCATATGACTCAACGTCTCGACGGCGGAAAAAAGTTCATGCGTGTCCTGTACCCGCAGTAAACCCGCGCGCTGGATAGCCGCATCCCAGGCGGGATCCATCCCGGAGTGGGAATGCAGCAGGCTCTGTGCTGCAGGGCTGCGTCCGCTCTTGATGACCAGGATGGGTTTATTACGTGACGCGCTGCGCGATGCCGACACAAAACGACGGGCGTCGCTGAGGTGTTCAAGATAAAGCAGGATCGCACTGGTTTTGCTGTCACGCGCCAGAAAATCCAGCAGTTCATCCACGTCGATATCCAGGCTGTCACCCAGGGCGATGAAGTAGGAGAACCCCATCTCACGCTGCTGCGCCCAGTCAAGGATCGTGTTGGATACCGCAGCCGACTGCGAAATAAAAGCAAGTTTGCCTTTACGGATCGGCACTGGAGAAAAGCTGGCATTCAGTCCTTGCCAGGGGGCGAGTAATCCCAGACTGTTCGGCCCAAGAATACGCATTTGATAGCGGCTGGCGCACGCCAGAAGCTCGGGCTGCTGTTCAGGAGGAGATGAGAGGATAATGCAGGTCTTACACCCTTTCTTGCCGAGCGATTCCAGTAATTCCGGGTTACGTTTCGCATTTGTACAGAGTACGGCCAAATCGGGTACGAAAGGCAGACTCTGCACATCAGGCCATGCAAGCACCCCCTGAACGGCCTTATAGGCCGGTGTAACGGGCATAACGGGGCCATTAAATCCGCCGGCCAGCAGGTTGCGCATCATCAGATAGCCAGCGCGATCCGGTTTCATTGATGCGCCGATAACGGCTATGGATTTAGGACGTAGTAGCGCTTCTAACCCTCGCTGGCTCATGCAGGCCTCCTGTGAATGCAAGCGACCTGATGATTTTAAACGTTTTCTGTCCCGGTTGCTGTGACACTGCCCTTATGAACGGTTTTTCCCGCCAGATAGCGTTCGCGAAAACGGGAGAAATGGCTGCCCAGCGCGGCAGCCGCCTCGGTATCACCCGCTAAATCCAGCAGTGCGATCGCCACTTCGGCGGTGCAGTATTGTCCGTCAGCATGGGCTTCACGTAAGCGGTAGGCCGATACGCGAGAGAGGTCGACAGAAATGATCGGCAGCGCATCAAGGTAAGGGCTTTTGCGAAACATTTTCCGCGCTTCCGTCCAGGTGCCATCCAGCATAATAAACAGCGGTGGTTTTCCGGATGGCGGGGCTGACAGTACCTGACGGTCGGCGCCTGCATATGAGGCAGGGAAAACGACCATAGGCTGATAGTCCGGGCTTGCCACTAAGTCGAGCAGGGCCTGAGGAGGCTCCGTGCGCGACCACTGAAACGCGGCCGTATCAGGCAGAATATCGGCGATCAGACGGCCCGTATTGCTGGGTTTCATCGGTTCGGTATCAAACATCACCAGGCAAAAACGGCTTTCCGCCGTGGCCGGTACCAGCGTGTCGCACAGGCACACTTTTAACGGCAGCAGGCAGCGCTGGCAGCGACGGATGCGGTTGCCACGAGCGAGAAAAGGGCGAGTCGCGCGGGCAAGGCGTTCTGCGCGTAATTGAAGTACAGCGTTATTAGTCATGGGCGAAAGGGCAGGAAAAACCCCATTTTCGCAGAGGCGGGAACAGGGCACAAGATGTGCCCTGTGAATGTTACAGCGACTCGTTCAACCAGCTCTCGAACGGCGCTTTGGGTACCGCGCCGTTGAGCATGTCGATGACTTCACCATTTTTGAAAATCATGATGGTCGGAATGCTACGAATACGAAAACGGGCGCTGAGCTCGCGTTCTGCCTCAGTATTCACCTTCACAAAACGCATCTTCCCGCTGCGCTCTTCGGCGACATCTTCAAAGATTGGCGCGAAGTTACGGCACGGGCCACACCATGGTGCCCAGAAATCGACAACCACCGGAAGATCGTCCTTGAGGAGTTTGTCCAGCGTAGCACCTGTAGCGTTAATCACATCGCCATCAAACAACTCATGGCCACAACGCCCGCATTTCGCACCATCCTCGATCCGATCGTCCGGAATGCGGTTAAGAGCCTGACAGTTGGCACATACGGTATTCATAACTAACCTCTGATAGAACCATGGGACAGCGGCAGTATGCCGATAATGTTTCTAATATGTTACATATTATCAATGAGCCTGTTTGAAACGACAATGCGTTTTATTCAATGAGAACAATAGTCACAGGCTTTTGTACGAAATTATGGCTATGCGCTTGCACATCGGGTAATCTGCGCGCTTCGCGCAGCGCTGGTGGAGAAAAGCATGAACGACGAAATGAAAAATAAAAGCGGCAAGGTCAAAGTGATGTATGTCCGCAGTGATGATGACTCTGATAAACGCACCCAAAATCCGCGTACCGGAAAAGGTGGCGGGCGTCCGGCGTCCTCTCGTGCAGACGGTGGCCGTCGCCCCGCCCGCGATGACAGAAACAACCGCGGTGATGACCGCAAACGTGATGACCGCAAGCGTGACGATCGCAAACGCGATGATTTTGCACGTGAGGGTTCGTCACCATGGCGTACCGTGTCCCGCGCGCCTGGCGATGAGACGCCTGAAAAAGCCGATCACGGCGGCATCAGCGGTAAAAGCTTTATCGATCCGGAAGTGCTGCGCCGTCAGCGTGCGGAAGAGACACGCGTGTATGGCGAAAACGCCTGTCAGGCTCTGTTCCAGAGCCGCCCTGAGTGTATCGTTCGTGCATGGTTTATCCAGAGCGTCACCCCTCGCTTCAAAGAAGCCCTGCGCTGGATGGCGGCAAACCGTAAAGCCTATCATGTGGTTGATGATGCCGAGTTGACGAAAGCGTCAGGCACCGAACACCACGGTGGTGTCTGCTTCCTGATCAAAAAACGTAACGGCACAACGGTGCAACAGTGGGTCAGCCAGGCCGGTGCCGATGACTGCGTGCTGGCGCTGGAAGATGTGGGTAACCCGCATAACCTGGGGGCGATGATGCGCAGCTGCGCGCACTTCGGCGTTAAAGGGGTACTGCTGCAGGATGCTGCGCTGCTGGAATCCGGTGCTGCGATCCGTACTGCGGAAGGCGGTGCCGAGCACGTTCAGCCGATCACCGGCGACAGCGTTCTGGATGCCATCGAGCAGTTCCGTAAAGCGGGTTATTCCATTGTGACGACCTCCAGCCATGCCGGTACGCCGCTGTTTAAAGCGACGCTGCCGCGCAAGATGGTGCTGGTGTTAGGTCAGGAACGTGATGGTCTGTCAGACGCGGCACTCTCGAGTGCGGATCTGAGCGTCTCTATTGACGGGACGGGCAATGTGGAAAGTCTGAACGTTTCCGTCGCGACCGGCGTACTGCTGGCGGAGTGGTGGCGTCAGAACAAAGCATAAGCTTTTTATGTGCCGGGCCAGCCCGGCACATTCTTTTCCTACTCGCTTTCTGCCGGTAACACGGGCATCCAGTCAATCGGCGTTTCGCCACGTTTTTCCAGCCACTCATTCGCCAGAACAAAATGATTACAGCCAAAGAAACCACGATGGGCTGACAGCGGAGACGGGTGTGGCGCTTTCAACACGTGATGACGCTGACGGTCGATAATCGCCCCTTTCTTCTGCGCATGCGATCCCCACAGTAAAAACACTACCCCCTCACGATGTTCATTGATAAGGCTGATGACTTTATCCGTAAAGGTTTCCCACCCAAGGCTGGCGTGAGAGTGCGCCTGACCTGCTCGTACGGTTAAGACGGTATTCAGTAACAGCACGCCCTGGCGCGCCCAGCTTTCCAGGTAACCATGATTGGGCCGGGTAAAACCCGGGATCGTTCCTTCAAGCTCTTTATACATGTTCAGCAGAGAAGGGGGGATAGCCACGCCCGGGCGCACGGAGAAGGCCAGCCCATGAGCCTGACCAGGGCCGTGGTAAGGATCCTGACCCAGGATCACCACTTTGACATCGCTCAGTTCGGTATAGCGAAACGCGTTAAACACGTCTTTCTGGGGCGGATAAATCGTCTGGCCAGACTGCCGCTCTGCCGCAACGGTACTGAGAGTGTTGATAAAATAGGGCTGCTGTTTCTCTTCTGCCAGCACATCGTGCCATGTCAGCGGTGTCGTCATCTCGCTCTCCTGCGAATCTCATTCTGCGCCTAGCTTAACCGCTAAATCCTGCGGTGCAAAATTCCATGCGGAAATTAGCCCTAACTCCTTAAATTATGGTTGAAAAATTACAAATTGATTTGAATTGGTAAGGCTGGGAAATTGATCTGAAACAATAAAACCAGACCACACTCTTTGTGTGGTTGGTGATTTTGTTGATTTAAATCAATAAATCACTGGGGTGTGAATGATATATATACACACAAGAAACAATGGTTTTACCAATTGGCCGCGAAAGGCCGACACCAGTTAATGTAGCCTAAGGGAGGCAACACATGATTACAGGTATCCAGATTACTAAAGCTGCAAACGACGATCTGCTCAACTCTTTCTGGCTGCTGGACAGCGAGAAAAACGAAGCACGCTGTGTGGTAGCAAAAGCGGGTTTTGCGGAAGATGAAATCGTTCCAGTTAATAAGCTGGGCGAAATTGAATACCGCGAAATCCCAATGGAAGTGAAACCTGAAGTGCGTGTTGAAGGTGGTCAGCATCTGAACGTGAACGTACTGCGTCGCGAAACGCTGGAAGATGCGGTTAAGCATCCTGAAAAATACCCACAGCTGACTATTCGTGTGTCTGGCTACGCGGTGCGTTTCAACTCTCTGACCCCGGAACAGCAGCGCGACGTTATCGCGCGTACCTTTACTGAAAGCCTGTAAGGTTTTTAGCCACGGGGGTGGAACAAAAAGCCGGGATATTTCCCGGCTTTTTTTTACTCTTCAGTTTTCGCTTCTGACGCAGTACCGCTTGGCTTACGGCGTTTACCAATATTCTTGGTATCGCGATGACGCTGCTTCACGCGCGGCTTCTCTTTTTCTTTCTCTTTTCTCTCCGCACGTTTCGCCAGTGCTTTTTTAGACGGTTTGCCCGTCATTTTTTCACTCGGTGCACGCGTGGTTGGGCGCAGGCCATCGACTACGCGGGATTTCAGCGGCTCGTCGATATAGCGACCAATTTTCTGCAGCAGCAGATGGTCGTGCGCTTCAACCAGGGAGATCGCTGTACCTTTACGCCCGGCGCGGCCGGTACGGCCGATGCGGTGCAGATAGGTATCACCGCTGCGCGGCATATCGAAGTTGATCACGTGGCTGACGTCCGGAATGTCAATCCCGCGAGCAGCAACATCTGTTGCCACCAGCACGTTAACGCGGCCATCGGTCAGACGCTTAATGCCTTCGGTACGTTTGATCTGTGCCATCTCGCCTTCGAGGTAGCAGTTGTTAATCCCGGCATTACGCAGCATTTCAGCCAGCTCGTGCACACGCTCGCGCTTACGCACAAAGACGATAGTGCGGGTGGCCTCTTCCTGCTTCAGCAGGTGCTTGAGCAATTCAACCTTGTGCTCAAGGTTGTCCGCGCGATAGTACCACTGGTGGATCTTCTTGCGTTCACGGGTAGAAGGCGTTGCCGACACTTCCACCGGATCTTCCAGCAGGCGCTCTGCGAAGTCTTTGATCGCGTCCCCTTCGAGGGTGGCAGAGAAGAGCATTGTCTGGTTGCGCCAGCGCGTCTCGCCGGCGATGTGTTCGATATCCTGCGCGAAGCCCATGTCCAGCATACGGTCGGCTTCGTCCAGAATCAGGGTTTCTACCGCGCGGCAGTCAAAGTTCTCTTCTTTAATGTATTGCAGCAGACGGCCTGTCGTCGCAACGACGATATCCTGGTTTTCGCTGAACACTTCGGCGTGGTTCATATACGCAACGCCGCCGGTGATTGTGGCGATATCCAGATGGGTATTCGCTGCCAGTTCGCGTGCGTGATCGGCAACCTGCATAGCCAGTTCACGGGTAGGCGTCAGGATCAAAATACGCGGCGGGCCTGATTTTTTACGAGGAAAATCGAGCAGGTGCTGCAACACAGGCAGCAAGTAGGCTGCTGTTTTCCCCGTGCCGGTTGGCGCAGAACCGAGCACATCGCGGCCCTCAAGCGCAGGCGGAATGGCCGCTGCCTGAATGGCGGTCGGGCGTGTAAAGCCTTTGCTCTCAAGTGCATTGAGCAGGCTTTCATCGAGTTCAAGTTCGGAAAAAGTCGTTACAGTCATGTTCTACCTCTGTGTGGGGCGCTGATTATAGACGTTACGGCTGTAATCTTCATCTGTTTGTATGGATATCGCTTTTCGGCCACTTCGCTTTCCCCTATGCTACTCCAGTTTCACTTAGAAGGTTGCTCTGACATGTCTCAACTCAAAGCGCAATTGCGCCGCGATGGTTTTACGTTTAAACAATTTTTTGTTGCTCACGATCGCTGTGCCATGAAAGTCGGTACAGACGGTATTCTACTGGGAGCGTGGGCGCCTGTCGCAGGGGTTAAGCGCATTCTGGATATTGGCACCGGCAGTGGTCTGCTGGCATTAATGCTGGCTCAGCGCACGGATGAGCATGTCACCATTGATGCGGTTGAACTGGATGCACAGGCCGCAGGGCAGGCGAGTGAAAATGCGCTCGAATCCCCCTGGGCAACCCGAATTAAAGTTGAATGCGCGGACGTACTGGCCTGGGCTCCAGAGCAAACGGCGCGTTACGACTTGATCGTCAGTAATCCTCCCTACTACGCGCCCGGCGTGGAGTGTGGTACGCCTGAGCGCGAACAGGCTCGCTATACCGGTTCGCTCGATCATAAAGCCCTGTTAACCAGCGCGGCGAATTTAATTTCCGAAGAAGGGTTCTTCTGCGTGGTTCTTCCCGAAAGCACCGGTAATACCTTTATTGAGATCGCACGGGAGATGGGCTGGAACTTACGGCTGCGTACCGATATCTCGGATACGGAAGGGCGTTTACCACACCGGGTCTTGCTGGCGCTTTCGCCAAAAGAGGGTGAATGTTTTAACGACAGGATGGTTATCCGTGGGCCAGACCAGCGTTACTCCGAAGATTACACTGCGCTGACCCAGGCATTTTATCTGTTTATGTGACGCTGCGGAGAGAGAACCGACGGGCCGGATTCAGGCAGCGTGTCGGGATAGTCCAGGGTGTAGTGTAAACCCCGACTTTCTTTACGCATCATCGCGCAGCGAACAATCAACTCGGCAACCTGCACCAGGTTACGCAGCTCCAGCAGATTGTTGGAAACGCGGAAATTGGCATAATACTCATCAATTTCCTGCTGCAGCATGGTGATACGGCGCAAGGCTCGCTCAAGACGTTTCGTCGTGCGTACAATGCCAACGTAGTCCCACATAAATAGCCGAAGCTCATGCCAGTTATGCTGGATCACAACCAGCTCATCCGGGTTTTCCACGCGGCTCTCATCCCAGGCCGGTAAGTGCTCAGCGTGGCGGGCATACGGCATGCGTTTGGTTATATCCACCGCTGCGGACCAGCCGTAAACCAGGCACTCCAGCAACGAGTTGGATGCCATGCGGTTCGCGCCATGCAGCCCGGTATAGCTCACCTCGCCGATGGCATACAGACCATCCACATCCGTACGGCCATGATCGTCAACCATGACGCCACCACAGGTATAGTGAGCAGCTGGCACAATCGGTACCGGGTCGCGCGTCAGATCAATCCCAAGGCTGAGCAGCTTTTCATAAATCATCGGGAAATGCTGACGGACAAACTCAGCCGGTTTGTGGCTGATATCCAGATACATGCAATCCACGCCAAGACGTTTCATCTCGTGATCGATAGCGCGGGCGACGATATCACGCGGCGCGAGCTCGCCTCGCGGGTCAAAGTCCGGCATAAAACGTGAGCCGTCCGGGCGCTTCAGATACGCGCCTTCACCGCGCAGGGCTTCCGTCAGCAGGAAATTGCGCGCCTGCGGATGGAACAGTGCGGTTGGATGAAACTGGTTGAACTCAAGATTGGCAACACGACACCCGGCGCGCCAGGCCATGGCGATACCATCACCAGAGGCAATGTCCGGGTTGGTGGTGTATTGATATACTTTGGAGGCGCCACCTGTTGCCAGCACCACGGCTTTCGCCTGACAGGTTTCGACCTTTTCTTTATTACGATTCCAGACCCAGGCCCCCACCACCCGGCGCGTGCCCGGCAGGCCGATTTTGTCAGAAATAATCAGGTCAACGGCATTACTGCGCTCAAGCACCCGAATATTAGGATGGCTGAGCGCCTTGCTGACCAGGGTGGTTTCTACCGCTTTACCGGTGGCATCTGCAGCGTGCAGGATCCGGCGGTGGCTGTGTCCGCCTTCGCGGGTAAGGTGGTAACTCTCTTCGCCGTTTGGCTGAACCTGAGTATCAAACAGTACACCCTGGTCAATAAGCCACTGGACGCAGTGACGCGCATTGCTGGCGACAAATTCCGCAGCATGTTCATCGACGATCCCGGCTCCGGCAATCAACGTATCTTCGACGTGTGACGCAATGCTGTCTGTTTCATCAAACACGGCGGCAATTCCGCCCTGGGCATAAAATGTGGAGCCTTCGCTCATCGGTCCTTTACTCAGAACAATTACGCTCTGATGCTCAGCCAGACGCAGCGCCAGCGAGAGTCCTGCCGCGCCGCTACCGATGATCAATACATCACAATGTAGTTCAGGTGTTGTGTTCATGATTTTTGTTTAATTTACTAAACAGTGTTTGGGCAGAATAGCACCTCAGTGCGAGATATCGCACGTTTTTTTTATTCTCAGTTGCAATGACTAAACGCGCATGCGCGGATTTCCGGCATGTAAAAGAAGGAAAATATTTTGCGAAGCAGGTCGTTAGCTTCAGATTTTGTGGTGAAATAAAGCCTGGGTTGCGTTACTCTTCTGACCGGATAAGAGATGTTTGAAGTCAGAAAGTGGGTATGTATCGTGAACAGACTTATAATGAGAGAAAATAAACAGTCTGTGACGCGATGAACAAAAACAAAGGCGTTACGGAACTTATTGAAGAATAGACACTCCAACTCGGTGCTTGCTCAAAAGTGCGGGATTTGTAGAGTGGCGTTTCGATAACGCGTGGAATTTTGGTTTGGGGAGACATTACCTCGGATGAGCGAGCAGTTAACGGACCAGGTCCTGGTTGAACGGGTCCAGAAGGGAGATCAGAAAGCCTTTAACCTACTGGTGGTGCGCTACCAGCATAAGGTGGCGAGTCTGGTTTCCCGCTATGTACCGTCAGGTGATGTGCCTGATGTTGTACAAGAGTCTTTTATTAAGGCCTATCGCGCGCTGGACTCGTTCCGGGGAGATAGTGCTTTTTATACCTGGCTGTACCGTATTGCGGTCAATACGGCAAAGAATTATCTGGTCGCTCAGGGCCGTCGTCCGCCTTCAAGTGATGTGGACGCAATCGACGCCGAAAACTTCGAAAGTGGCGGTGCGCTGAAAGAAATTTCGAACCCTGAGAACTTAATGTTGTCAGAAGAACTGAGACAAATTGTTTTTCGCACGATCGAGTCACTCCCGGAAGATTTACGCATGGCAATTACGTTACGGGAGCTTGATGGTCTGAGCTATGAAGAGATAGCCGCTATCATGGATTGTCCGGTCGGCACGGTACGTTCACGAATTTTCCGTGCGCGAGAAGCTATTGATAATAAAGTTCAACCGCTTATCAGGCGTTGACGATAGCGGGATACTGGAAAAGGTATTAGGCATGCAGAAAGAAAAACTTTCCGCTTTAATGGATGGTGAAACGCTGGATAGTGAGCTGCTCAATGAGTTGTCTCATTCTCCCGAAATGCAAGAGACCTGGGAGAGTTACCATCTCATCCGTGACACCCTTCGTGGTGACACCAGCGAGGTTATCCATTTCGATATCTCAGCCCGCGTGATGGCGGCTATTGAGAATGAGCCTGTTCATCAGACCACTCCGCTGATTCCTGAAGCTCAACCTGCACCACACCAGTGGCAGAAAATGCCGTTCTGGCAGAAGGTGCGTCCGTGGGCCAGTCAACTTACCCAAATGGGTGTGGCGGCATGCGTATCGCTTGCAGTTATCGTTGGCGTCCAGCACTATAATACTCAGTCTGAAACTAATCAGCAGCCAGAAGCGCCAGTGTTCAATACACTGCCGATGATGGGCAAAGCCAGCCCGGTAAGTTTGGGGGTACCGGCTGATGCCTCCGCCAGTGGCGGTCAGCAACAGCAGGTTCAGGAGCAGCGCCGTCGCATTAATGCGATGTTGCAGGATTATGAGTTGCAGCGTCGTCTGCACTCAGAACAGCTTCAGTTTGAGCAGGCACAAACCCAGCAGGCTGCTGTGCAGGTGCCAGGAAACCAAACTTTAGGAACGCAATCGCAGTAATGAAGCAACTTTGGTTCGCCATGTCTCTGATGGCGGGTAGCCTGTTCTTCTCTGCCAACGCCTCGGCTGATGTTTCATCCGGGGCGTTGTTGCAGCAAATGAATCTGGCCAGCCAGTCACTCAATTACGAGTTGGCATTTATCAGCATCAATAAGCAGGGCGTCGAGTCGTTACGCTATCGCCACGCCCGTCTTGATAATCAGCCGCTCGCGCAACTTTTACAGATGGATGGCCCGCGTCGGGAAGTGGTTCAGCGTGGTAACGAAATCAGCTATTTCGAGCCAGGCCTGGAGCCTTTTACCCTCAATGGCGACTATATCGTTGATTCTCTGCCATCGCTCATCTACACCGACTTCAAGCGCCTTGCCCCTTACTACGATTTTATTTCGGTAGGGCGTACGCGCATCGCTGACAGATTGTGTGAAGTGATCCGCGTTGTCGCCCGCGACGGGACGCGTTACAGCTACATTGTCTGGATTGATGCCGAAACCAAGCTTCCAATGCGTGTAGACCTGCTTGATCGCGATGGCGAAACGCTGGAACAGTTCCGCGTTATCTCCTTTAGCGTCAATAATCAGGTGGGTAATAGCATGCAGAATCTGGCGAAAGCCAGCCTGCCGCCGCTGCTTTCCGTTCCGGCGGGAGATTCCGTGAATTTCAACTGGGTTCCTTCCTGGATCCCGCAAGGCTTTACGGAAGTATCAAGCAGCCGCCGACAACTGCCTACCATTGAAACGCCGGTTGAATCGCGCCTCTACTCCGATGGCTTGTTCAGCTTCTCGGTGAACATCAATCGCGCGACGGCAAACAGTGCCGAACAAATGCTGCGTACCGGACGTCGAACAGTCAGTACCACGGTACGCGATAACGCGGAGATCACCATCGTCGGCGAATTACCTCCTCAGACGGCGAAGCGTATTTCTGACAGCATCAAATTCAGGGCTGCACAATGATTAAAGAGTGGGCTACGGTTGTATCATGGCAGGACGGTGTTGCGCTGGTAAGCTGTGATGTAAAGGCCTCCTGTAACAGTTGTGCATCCCGGGTAGGTTGCGGCAGCCGTGTGCTAAATAAGCTCGGGCCGCAAACCTCACACACGCTTTCCGTGCCAAGTGAGCAACCGCTGGTGGCAGGACAGAAGGTGGAACTGGGCATTGCCGAAGGCAGCCTGTTGGGTTCCGCAATGCTGGTTTATCTCTCCCCGCTGGTGGGGCTCTTTGTGATGGGCGGCGTGTTTCAGATGCTGTTTGGTACCGATGCGGCGGCTATGTGCGGCGCTGCATTGGGAGGTATGGGTGGTTTCTGGCTTGCCAAAGGTTTCTCCCCAAGGCTCGCAGCCCGCGAAGCGTGGCAGCCTGTTATTCTCAGCGTAGGGCTGGCACCAGACCAACTTCGTGTTGAGACGCTCTCCTCTGAGGCCCGGTGATCCATCGGGCTTTATCATCATTTACATCTTAAAAAAGAAAACGCCATTTCTTCACGCTATACCTGGCGCTAAGTGCATTTCCAGGTAACGGAGATGTAGTGTAGAATGCTGCGTTTTCGCACTGAAAAACGTCAGGCTAAGAACAGCGGCCTCCAGGAATTCGTAAGGCATAATTATTTAACTATATGAAGAACATACGTAACTTTTCGATCATTGCTCACATTGACCACGGTAAGTCGACGCTGTCTGACCGTATTATCCAGATTTGCGGTGGCCTGTCTGATCGTGAAATGGAAGCCCAGGTTCTGGACTCCATGGACCTGGAACGCGAACGTGGTATCACCATTAAAGCGCAGAGCGTCACGCTCGATTACAAGGCGGCTGATGGTGAAACCTACCAACTGAACTTTATCGACACCCCAGGCCACGTTGACTTCTCCTATGAAGTTTCTCGCTCGCTGGCAGCCTGTGAAGGCGCGCTGCTGGTGGTGGATGCGGGGCAGGGCGTAGAAGCCCAGACCCTTGCAAACTGCTACACGGCGATGGAAATGGATCTTGAGGTGGTGCCGGTTCTGAACAAGATCGACCTGCCAGCCGCTGACCCTGAGCGCGTGGCGGAAGAGATTGAAGATATCGTCGGAATTGACGCGACCGATGCCGTGCGTTGCTCGGCCAAAACCGGCGTGGGCGTTACCGATGTGCTGGAACGCCTGGTGCGTGATATTCCGCCACCAGAAGGTGACCCGGATGCCCCACTGCAGGCGCTGATTATCGACTCCTGGTTCGATAACTATCTGGGCGTTGTCTCGCTGGTGCGTATTAAAAACGGCACCATGCGTAAAGGCGACAAAATTAAGGTGATGAGTACCGGCCAGGTCTATAACGCAGACCGTCTCGGGATCTTCACACCAAAACAGGTTGACCGTACCGAGCTGAAATGCGGCGAGGTGGGTTGGCTGGTCTGTGCCATTAAAGACATTCTCGGTGCGCCAGTGGGCGATACCCTGACCGGCGCGCGTAACCCGGCAGAAAAAGCGCTGCCAGGCTTTAAAAAGGTGAAACCACAGGTTTATGCCGGCCTGTTCCCGGTCAGCTCTGACGACTACGAGAACTTCCGTGATGCGCTCGGCAAGCTGAGCCTGAACGATGCCTCGCTGTTCTACGAGCCAGAAAGCTCCACGGCGCTCGGCTTCGGCTTCCGCTGCGGCTTCCTTGGTCTGCTGCACATGGAGATCATTCAGGAACGTCTGGAACGTGAATACGATCTGGATCTGATCACCACCGCGCCGACCGTAGTGTACGAAGTGCAGACCACCAACAAAGAGATCGTCTACGTCGACAGCCCGTCCAAGCTGCCGCCGCTGAACAACATCGATGAGTTGCGTGAGCCAATCGCAGAGTGTCATATGCTGCTGCCGCAGGAATATCTGGGTAACGTTATCACGCTGTGCGTGGAGAAACGTGGCGTTCAGACCAACATGGTTTACCACGGTAACCAGGTCGCGCTGACCTACGAAATCCCAATGGCGGAAGTGGTTCTCGACTTCTTCGACCGTCTGAAGTCTACGTCTCGTGGCTATGCGTCACTGGATTACAACTTCAAACGCTTCCAGGCTTCGAACATGGTACGTGTGGACGTGCTGATCAACGGCGAACGTGTTGATGCGCTGGCCCTGATCACCCACAACGACAATGCACCGTACCGTGGCCGTGAGCTGGTTGAGAAGATGAAAGATCTGATCCCGCGTCAGCAGTTTGATATCGCGATTCAGGCGGCCATCGGCAACCACATTATCGCCCGCTCTACCGTGAAACAGCTGCGTAAAAACGTTCTGGCGAAATGCTATGGCGGTGACGTCAGCCGTAAGAAAAAGCTGCTCCAGAAGCAGAAAGAAGGTAAGAAGCGTATGAAGCAGGTCGGTAACGTCGAACTGCCGCAGGAAGCATTCCTTGCCATTCTGCATGTTGGTAAAGACGGCAAATAACCCTAAGGAGTTGGCATGGCGAACATGTTTGCCCTGATCCTGGTCATCGCTACCCTGGTGACAGGTCTGTTGTGGTGTCTGGATAAGTTTATTTTCGCCCCAAAACGCCGTGAACGTCAGGCTGCCGCGCAGGCAGCCACAGGTGATGGGCTTGATGCGAAAACCCTGAAGAAAGTTGGCCCGAAACCGGGCTGGCTGGAGACCGGTGCATCGGTATTCCCGGTGCTGGCGATTGTGCTGGTGGTGCGTTCGTTTATTTACGAGCCCTTCCAGATCCCGTCAGGCTCCATGATGCCAACGCTGCTGATTGGTGATTTTATTCTGGTCGAGAAGTTTGCCTATGGCATTAAAGATCCGATCTACCAGAAAACGCTGATCGAAACGGGCCATCCGAAACGTGGCGACATTGTGGTGTTTAAATACCCGGACGATCCACGCCTTGACTACATCAAGCGCGCGGTGGGTCTGCCGGGTGATAAAGTCACCTACGATCCGGTTGCCAAAGAAGTGACCGTTCAGCCTGGCTGCAGCTCCGGTACCGCGTGTGAAAACGCGCTGCCAATCACCTACTCAAACGTTGAGCCAAGTGATTTTGTGCAGACCTTTGCCCGTCGTAACGGCGGCGAAGCGACCAACGGTTTCTTCCAGGTGCCGAAAGATGAAACCAAAGAGAACGGTATTCGTCTGGTCGAACGTAAAGAGACGCTGGGTGATGTGACGCACCGGATCCTGACCGTGCCAATTGCGCAGGATCAGGTCGGGATGTATTACAAACAGCCGGGTCAGCAGCTGGCCACCTGGATCGTACCGCCGGGACAGTACTTCATGATGGGTGATAACCGCGATAACTCCGCGGACAGCCGTTACTGGGGCTTTGTGCCGGAAGCGAATCTGGTGGGTAAAGCAACCGCAATCTGGATGAGTTTCGAGAAACAGGAAGGCGAATGGCCGACCGGGGTACGCCTGAATCGTATTGGCGGGATCCATTAATTCTCAATAATTGAACACGTAGTCGCTTTAATTAGCGGCTACGTGAATTATTTCAGCGATAAATCTCTTCGAACTAACGACATCCCCTGTCGTTGTGTATAGAATATTCCCCCGAAGTTTAAGGTTGGCCCTGCAAGGGTGCCACGGCACACGAAACCGCGTTGGTTTTCTCAGGTCGGTTTCGTGTGCTGCATTTTTGACGCATTCATTTATTGGTATCGCATGAACCCCATCGTAATTAATCGGCTTCAACGGAAGCTGGGCTACACTTTTCATCATCAGGAGCTGTTGCAACAGGCATTAACCCATCGCAGTGCCAGCAGCAAACACAATGAGCGCCTCGAATTTTTAGGTGACTCTATTTTGAGTTTCGTGATTGCTAATGCGCTTTATCATCGTTTCCCGCGTGTGGATGAAGGTGATATGAGCCGCATGCGCGCCACGCTGGTAAGGGGTAACACCCTTGCGGAAATCGCACGCGAATTTGAACTGGGCGAATGTCTGCGTCTTGGGCCGGGTGAACTGAAAAGCGGCGGCTTCCGTCGTGAATCTATTCTTGCCGATACGGTTGAGGCATTAATCGGTGGCGTGTTCCTGGACAGCGATATCCAGACCGTAGAAAAACTGATCCTGAACTGGTATCAGACCCGTCTGGATGAAATCAGTCCGGGCGATAAACAAAAAGATCCGAAAACGCGTTTGCAGGAATATTTGCAGGGTCGTCACCTCCCGCTGCCATCTTATCTGGTGGTGCAGGTGCGTGGTGAAGCGCACGATCAGGAGTTTACCATCCATTGCCAGGTCAGTGGCCTGAGTGAACCGGTGGTGGGCACAGGTTCAAGCCGTCGTAAGGCTGAACAGGCTGCCGCCGAACAGGCGTTAAAAATGCTGGAGCTGGAATGAGCGAAGAAAAAACCTATTGCGGATTTATTGCCATCGTCGGACGTCCGAACGTGGGTAAATCCACCCTGCTGAATAATCTGCTTGGGCAGAAGATTTCGATCACCTCGCGTAAGGCACAGACCACGCGTCACCGCATTGTCGGTATCCATACTGAAGGCGCGTATCAGGCGATCTACGTCGATACCCCTGGCCTGCACATGGAAGAGAAGCGTGCCATTAACCGCCTGATGAACAAAGCGGCGAGCAGCTCGATTGGTGACGTGGAGCTGGTTATTTTCGTTGTGGAAGGCACCCGCTGGACGCCGGACGACGAAATGGTCCTGAACAAGCTGCGTGACGGTAAAACGCCGGTGATCCTCGCGGTCAACAAAGTGGATAACGTACAGGAAAAAGCCGATCTGCTGCCACACCTGCAGTGGCTGGGTAGCCAGATGAACTTCCTCGACATCGTTCCGCTGTCTGCAGAGACCGGTCTGAACGTGGATACCATCGCCGGTATCGTGCGTAAGCATCTGCCGGAAGCGACTCACCACTTCCCGGAAGATTACATCACCGATCGTTCTCAGCGCTTTATGGCTTCTGAAATCATCCGCGAAAAGCTGATGCGTTTCCTTGGCGCAGAACTGCCGTACTCCGTGACGGTAGAGATCGAGCGTTTCCAGAGTAACGAGCGTGGCGGTTACGACATTAATGGCCTGATCCTCGTTGAGCGTGAAGGGCAGAAGAAGATGGTCATTGGCAACAAAGGCGCCAAGATCAAAACCATCGGTATCGAAGCCCGTAAAGACATGCAGGAGATGTTTGAAGCACCGGTTCACCTGGAGCTGTGGGTGAAAGTGAAATCTGGCTGGGCCGATGATGAGCGTGCTCTGCGCAGCCTCGGTTACGGCGAAGATCAGTAAACCAAGACGACGCGCAAATGGAAGGCTGGCAGCGCGCTTTTGTTCTGCATAGTCGTCCCTGGAGCGAAACCAGCCTGATGCTGGACGTCTTCACGGAAGAGTCGGGTCGCGTGCGCCTTGTTGCAAAAGGCGCACGTTCCAAACGTTCCAACCTCAAAGGCGCCTTACAGCCCTTTACGCCGCTGCTGGTCCGCTTTGGCGGGCGAGGGGAAGTCAAAACCCTGCGCAGCGCTGAAGCCGTCTCTCTGGCGCTTCCCCTTTCTGGCATCACGCTTTACAGCGGTCTTTACGTCAATGAACTCATTTCACGCGTTCTTGAACATGAGACTCGCTTCTCTGAACTTTTCTTCGATTATCTGCACTGTATCCAGGCCCTTGCTGGCGCAACCGGTTCGCCTGAACCCGCCCTGCGCCGTTTCGAGCTGGCGCTGCTGGGTCACCTGGGATATGGCGTCGATTTTCTGCATTGTGCGGGGAGTGGAGACGAGGTCGAAGACGGGATGACCTACCGGTATCGGGAAGAAAAAGGGTTTATCGCCAGCGTCGTGATTGATAACAACACCTTTACCGGACGCCAGCTCCGGGCGCTGTATGAGCGCGAATTTCCGGACCAGGATACCCTTCGTGCTGCAAAACGCTTTACCCGGATTGCGCTCAAGCCGTATCTTGGGGGCAAACCCCTGAAGAGCCGCGAATTATTCAGGCAGTTTATGCCGAAACGATAACGTTTTATCCCTCACCCCAGCCCTCTTACGGAGGGAGAGAGGGAAGGAAAATGAATCAAAATACCGAGGATTGTCATGGCTGAATTACTGTTAGGCGTCAACATCGATCACATCGCCACGCTGCGTAATGCTCGCGGCACGGCTTATCCCGATCCGGTTCAGGCGGCGTTTATCGCTGAGCAGGCTGGCGCCGATGGCATTACCGTTCATCTGCGCGAAGACCGCCGCCACATCACTGACCGTGACGTGCGTATTCTGCGACAGACGTTGGATACCCGGATGAACCTGGAGATGGCGGTCACGGAAGAGATGCTGACGATTGCCTGTGACACCAAACCGCATTTCTGCTGCCTGGTACCGGAAAAGCGTCAGGAAGTGACCACCGAAGGCGGTCTGGACGTGGCGGGGCAGCGTGACAAAATGCGCGATGCCTGCAAACGCCTGGCGGACGCGGGTATCCTGGTTTCTCTGTTCATTGACGCTGATGCGGAGCAGATCAAAGCGGCGGCTGACGTGGGCGCGCCGTATATTGAAATTCACACCGGCTGCTACGCCGATGCCAAAAACGATGCCGAGCAGGCTAAAGAGCTGGAGCGTATCGCGAAAGCGGCTACTTACGCCGCGAGCCTGGGTCTGAAGGTTAACGCAGGGCATGGGCTGACCTACCACAACGTTAAAGCCATCGCCGCCCTGCCGGAAATGCATGAGCTGAACATCGGCCACGCCATTATTGGCCGTGCGGTGATGAGTGGCCTGAAAGAGGCGGTTTCAGAAATGAAACGCCTGATGCTGGAAGCGCGTCAGTAATGGCTATTCTGGGCTTAGGTACCGACATCGTCGAGATAGCCCGCATTGAAGCGGTGATCGCCCGTAGTGGCGATCGTCTGGCAAGGCGCGTGCTGAGCGATAACGAATGGGCCATCTGGGAAGCGCATCAGCAGCCGGTACGTTTCCTGGCCAAGCGCTTTGCCGTTAAAGAGGCAGCGGCCAAAGCCTTTGGCACCGGTATTCGTAACGGTCTGGCGTTTAACCAATTTGAAGTGTTTAACGATGAGCTGGGTAAGCCGCGCCTGCGTTTATGGGGCGAGGCCTTGAAGCTGGCAGAGAAACTCGGCGTGGCGCACATGCACGTGACAATCGCGGATGAACGGCACTATGCCAGCGCAACGGTAATTATCGAGAGTTAAAGTTTGTCCGCGTGATGCATCAGGACAAACTTATCCCACAGCTGCTCTTCGCTTTCGACGTGTGCCGGATCCTTCAGGATGGTATTGGGGATCGGGCACACCTTCTGGCAGGTCGGCGTCTCATAGTGGCCAATGCACTCGGTGCAACGGTCAGTGTTAATCTCATAAATGCTGTCGCCCATCGAAATGGCCTGGTTAGGGCATTCCGGTTCGCACATATCGCAGTTGATGCATTTTTTAGTGATTAACAGCGCCATCAGGAAATTCTCAGAAACAACACAAACAGGGCGGGCATTATACGCTCATTCGTTGTTCAAACCAGTTTTTTTACCAGCTCTTCGCTGTGACGAATTCGCTCAGGCGCATGCTCCAGATCCTGCTGCACCAGCGCCATAAACAGCAGATCCGTCAGCATCATTTGCGCGCTGGTGGACGAAATAGCCGCGCTGCGCGTGGCCTGCTCCTCGGCAATGGTATACAAACAGCGCGTTGCCCGCTGCTGCAGTGCATTGGGCGTAAAACCGGTAATAGCCAGAATTTTACCACCCACACGCAGGGCCTCGTCGGTGGCCATGTTGATTTCACGGCGTTCCCCGGTATAGGAGATCGCCAGCAGCAGATCGTCCGGATCCATGGCCTGCACTGTCGCCAGCAGGGCATGCATATCCTGTTCGACGATGGCGTTATACCCGATTTTCGTCAGCTTCCAGCCAAAATTACGCGCCACCAGCCCGGACGCGCCGATGCCGGTCAAAATGATCCGTCGTGCCGCACGCAGCATTGCCACACTTTCCAGTAATTTTTCTTCAGTGTTGACATCAAGAGTGGCATGCATGGCCGCGACGTTCTCTTTGATCAACTTCTCGCCCACCAGACGCATGGGATCATCGCCACGGATCTGATTATGCACCGGCATGGATTGCGGATTGGGGTTACTCACCAGAGCTTCGCTAATCGCCAGTTTCAGGGCCGGGAAGCCCTTAAAGCCAATCTTCTGGGCAAACTTCACCACGCTGGACTGGCTCACACCCGCTTCGCTTGCCAGTTGCTGAGAGCTGAGATGGCGGGCATGGTCGGGCTGAGAAAGCAAAAAATCCGCCAGCTTTTTGTCGCTTTGAGCAAAGCCTGCATAACGCTGGCGAATGCGAATTAAACAGTTCATACGTTCTCCTGGCGAAAATGTGATTGTCTGCGCAAATACGAATTTTGCTCGCCTGAATGAATTTTATATTCCATTATAGTGCGATTATTATGAATTAAAAATTCCAGAGGTAAAAAAGATGAATCTTGGCTCACTTGTATCAGAAACGCGTAACCCGCAAACCATGGATCTGGATGCTCTCTCCACCCTGGAGCTGGTTAACCGTTTTAATCAACAGGATACGCTGGTCGCACTGGCAGTGAAAGAGACATTACCAGAGGTGGCGAAGGCCGTCGATGCTGCGGCACAGGCGCTCAAGGCGGGGGGCCGCATTATTTATATGGGCGCCGGAACCAGCGGACGACTCGGCGTGCTGGATGCCTCTGAATGTCCGCCTACGTTCGGCGTTCCGCACGGGCTGGTGGTCGGTCTCATTGCCGGTGGGCCTGGCGCGCTGCTGAAGGCGGTAGAAGGGGCGGAAGACAACAAACAGCTCGGTGAAGATGATCTGAAAGGGCTTAACCTCAACGCAAACGACCTGGTGGTCGGACTGGCCGCTTCCGGGCGCACACCTTACGTCATTGGTGGCCTGGAATATGCCAATCAGACGGGCTGCACTACCGTGGCTATCTCCTGTAATCCAGGCTCTCCCATTGCGCAGGTGGCCCACATCGCTATTTCGCCGGTCGTCGGGCCCGAAGCGCTCACCGGCTCCACGCGCCTTAAATCCGGGACCGCGCAAAAACTGGTGCTCAATATGATCTCCACCGGCGCGATGGTGAAGTTCGGCAAGGTGTATCAGAACCTGATGGTGGATATGCAGGCCACCAACGTCAAGCTGGTGGATCGGGCCTGTCGCATGGTAATGGAAGCGACCGGTGCGAGCCGCGAAGAGGCGGAAGCCGTACTCCAACAAACCGATCACGATGTGAAACCGGCCATTCTGATGATCCTGAGCGGGCTGGATGCCGCCGCCGCGCGAGCCAGGCTTGCCGAGCATAATGGATTCTTACGGGCGGCATTAGAAAACTAACACAGAGGCGTGTATGGAAAAAACAGCAGCGCTCGCCAGCCATATTTTGCAGGGGATCGGCGGAGAGAAGAACATTCAGCGTCTGGAAAACTGCATGACGCGTGTGCGCGTCGAGGTGCATGACGACGACCAGCTTGATATCGCGCACCTTAAGCAGCTTCCAGGCGTCAGCGGATACGTAAAGCAGGGGCAGCAGCATCAGCTGATCGTCGGGCCGGGAAAAGCGGCACAGGTCGTTGATGCCATGCGTGCATTGATGGGCGGAGGGGCGGCCGTGCCGGTTGACGATGCCGAGCGCACCAAAGCGCAGGCAAAGGCCAAATACAAAGCCCCCATGAGCGATGCGCTGCGACAGCTGGCAAACGTCTTTATTCCACTTATTCCGGCGTTTATTGCCTCCGGTTTGATCACCGGGATCATCAATATCCTCAAGCGTCCGGATATTGTCGGCGATTTTGCCACGCACTATCCGAACCTGCTCGGCATTCTGGGGATCTTTGGTAGCGCTGTCTTCGCCATCATGAACATTCTGGTTGGGGTTAACACCGCCAAAGTGTTTGGCGGCTCAATGGCGATGGGCGGGGTGATGGCCGGTATTCTCTCCAGCCCGCAGCTTGCGCAGATAACCCTGTTTGGCGAGGCTCTCCAGCCCGGGCGCGGCGGGGTGATTGCGGTGCTGCTGGTGGTCATCCTGATGTGCTGGATTGAGAAAAAGCTGCGCGCCGTTCTGCCCGGTTCCATTGAGCTGATCCTCAATCCGCTGCTGACCACGCTTATCACCGGCTGTGTGGCGATTGTGGCCCTGCAGCCGCTGGGCGGCTGGATCTCAGAGGTGATTGCCCACGGCGCTTCTCTGGCTATCGATCGCGGCGGGTTATTAGTGGGCGCTGTGCTGTCAGGGACCTTCCTGCCGCTGGTGCTCACCGGGCTGCATCAGGGGCTGGTACCGATCCACGTGGAGCTGGTGCAGGCTCATGGTTATAACGCGCTGCTGCCCATTCTGTCGATGGCGGGGGTAGGTCAGGTTGGTGCGGCGATTGCCGTGCTGATGAAAACCCGTAACGCGCGCCTGAAAAAAGTGATTAAAGGGGCGCTACCGGTTGGATTGCTGGGCATTGGCGAGCCGCTGATTTTTGGTGTCACGCTGCCGCTCGGTAAGCCTTTCCTCGCGGCCTGTCTGGGCGGGGCGGTGGGCGGGGCGCTTATCAGCTACTGGAAAGTTGCCACCGTTATCACCTTTGGACTCTCCGGTTTACCGCTGGCGCTCACCATCGTGACCGGAAAAGTCATGCTCTATCTGTTAGGCTATCTGGTAGCGGTGATCGCCGGGTTCCTGTTTACCTGGCTGGCAGGATTCAACGACCCAGAGGAGTAAGGTTTGGCTAATCACGAGCGTCGTGTTGTCTTTTTCGACCTGGATGGAACGCTACATCAGCAGGATATGTTCGGTACGTTTATGCGCTACCTGCTGCGGCGACAGCCCCTGAACGCACTGCTCGTCTTACCTTTGTTACCCGTGATTGGCCTTGCGCTGCTGGTGAAAGGCCGGGCAGCGCGCTGGCCAATGAGCCTGCTGCTCTGGGGCTGTACCTTTGGCCACAGTGAAGCCCGGCTCAAACAGCTTGAGCAAGACTTTGCGCACTGGTTTCGCGATCATGTGACGGCGTTTCCGGTTGTGCAGGCGCGGCTGACCAGCTACCTCGATGCGAACGACGCCGATATCTGGTTGATTACCGGCTCGCCGCAGTCGCTGGTAGAGCAGGTCTATTTTGATACGCCGTGGTTGCCGAGAGTGAACTTGATCGCCACGCAGATCTCTCGTGGTTACGGCGGGTGGGTATTGAGCATGCGCTGTCTGGGGCATGAAAAGGTGGCCCAGCTGGAGATGCGCATTGGCACGCCGCTGCGCCTGTACAGCGGTTATAGTGACAGTAAGCAGGACAACCCGCTGCTCTATTTTTGCCAGCACCGCTGGCGCGTCACGCCTGCGGGTGAACTTCAGCAACTCGAATAGTTTTATCCATAGCGGGTGTGTATAATGCCGCCCGCTTTTCGACTGGAGTATCAACCGTTGTCCAACCCTGAATTCTCACACGAATACTGGATGCGCCATGCGCTCACCCTTGCCCGGCGCGCCTGGGACGAGGGAGAAGTGCCCGTGGGTGCGGTGCTTGTCCATAACAACCAGGTGATTGGAGAAGGGTGGAACCGCCCGATTGGTCGCCACGATCCTACCGCTCACGCAGAAATCATGGCGCTTCGTCAGGGTGGGCTGGTACTGCAAAACTACCGTCTGCTCGACACCACGCTGTACGTCACGCTTGAGCCATGCGTCATGTGTTCCGGCGCGATGGTGCACAGCCGTATCGGTACGCTGGTTTTTGGCGCGCGGGATGAAAAAACGGGTGCTGCGGGCTCGCTGATGGACGTGCTTGGACACCCGGGAATGAACCATCAGGTGAAGACTATCGGTGGGGTGCTTGCACCAGAGTGTTCGGGGCTATTAAGTGATTTCTTTCGAATGCGCCGTCAGCAGAAAAAGCAACAAAAGGCAGAATTGAAGTCGTCGGACGATTAATTTCGTCCGGTGCCACAACCGGATAGCTTTGCGCCAGCTGTTTCGCCTCTGTCGCCTCTTTTTCCTTCTCCAGCAGATACCCCACCAGGCTAATCTGATATTTACGAATATTTTCCACGTAGGCATAAGCCTCATGCCCGCGCGCATAGCCGTAGGTGAGCTTGTTGTACCACGGCTTCTGGCTCAGGAGCGGCAGACGCTGTTTTACGTCAGACCAGCTGTCGGGGTTGCCTTTTGTTTTTGCCGTCAGGGCCCGGGCGTCGAGCATGTGGGCATAGCCCATGTTGTAGGCGGCCAGCGCGAACCAGATACGCTCCTCTTCCGGCACTGTCTCGGGCACTTTGGCCATCATATCCTGCAGGTAGCGCGCACCGCCGCTGATGCTCTGTTCCGCATCGGTACGATCGGTCAGCCCGAGGCTCTGCGCGGTATTTTTAGTCAGCATCATCAGGCCGCGCACGCCGGTGGGGGAAGTGGCCTGGGTGTCCCAGTGGGACTCCTGATACGAGATAGCCGCCAGCAGTTTCCAGTCAATCTCCTGCGCATATTTTTCGAACAGAGGCTGCAGGTCAGGCAGGACGCTGTCTACCGCGCGCAGGAAGCTGCGGGTGTCAACGTAGTCAAAGTCATCACCATGGCCGAGGTACTTCTCTTCCAGGCGTGCCAGGGTACCGTCTTCATTAATGGTGTTATAAAAATCGAGCATGGCCGCAGAGAGGGTCTGATCGTCATCAAGATGAGTAAACCAGGTCACGGGCTGTTCGTCCGTCACGTCCAGCGCCACGGCGATTTCAGGATGCACCCGCTGGAACAGGCTGATCGCCACGGAGTCGGCGATGGTGTAAGGCAGTTTCTGATCTTTGACCTGGTCCAGCAGCTCCGTCGTGCCGAGTTTAGGGTCAACGGTCCAGCTCAGGTCAGGGTATTTCTTCTCCTTCAGCTCACGCAGATCGTCAATCACCACATGGCCAGGGGCAATCGTCAGCTGTTGAGCGTTGATCGAGGCCAGCGTACGCGGGCGCAGGCTACCGACGCGATAGACCAGCTGCTGTGAAACGGAGTAATAGGTCGGGCCCGGCTGGTAATTCTTGCTGCGCTCGCTGTTGTATACCAGCCCGGCGGCGAGGATATCGGCATCGTTGTTATCCAGGTCATCAAACAGCTGGCTGATGTTCTGGCGCACGGTGATTTTGAGCTTCACGCCGAGGTAATCGGCAAACTGCTGAGCCAGCTCATAGTCCAGACCGATGGTTTTGCCGTTGATGTCGCTGTAAATCAGCGGAGAGTTAAGCGTGCTGACACGCAGCTCCCCCCGCTCCTGAATGGCGGCGATACGGTTTTCGGCTTTGCCGAACCAGGGGATGGAAGGCCAGAGGGCCACTGCCAACAGCAACGTTACAATGCCGATGAGCAGATAATTAATCTTTAATTTTTTCAATTAGTTAATTCTCTGCGACGCCGGTTGCCTTAGTATGCTGTAGCCATGTTAAAAATAAGGTTTGCCATTGATTGAGCGGCATTTTGCGTAAAGTTACGCCACTTGGCAACAAATTAGAGAGAGAGGTCACATCTATTGTTAAACGATGCCGTCGATTTTATTTCGACGCAAACGGTTTCGTCGGCGCTCAGGATTCTCTATAATGACGCCCGTTTTCCCCCCTTGCGCACACTGTAAGCGCCCCGGCGCTTCGAAGACGAGAGACTTATGATGGAAATTCTGCGTGGTTCGCCTGCACTGTCTGCCTTCCGTATTAACAAACTGCTGGCACGTTTTCAGGCAGCCGACCTTCCGGTAAGCAATATTTACGCTGAGTATGTCCATTTTGCTGACCTGAATGCCCCCCTGAATGCAGAGGAGCGCGTACAGCTGGAACGCCTGCTCAAGTATGGCCCAAGTCTGAGCAGCCATACCCCAACCGGTAAACTGATCCTTGCGACGCCTCGTCCAGGCACCATCTCCCCCTGGTCTTCCAAAGCGACTGACATCGCTCACAACTGTGGTCTGAACCAGATTAACCGTCTGGAACGCGGCGTGGTGTATTACGTTGAAGCCTCCACCCTGAGCGACGCCCAGTGGCAGGCGGTGGCCGCAGAGCTGCATGACCGCATGATGGAGAGCGTATTTGCTTCTCTGGATGATGCGCAGAAACTTTTCTCCCACCATCAGCCTGCGCCAGTACAGAGCGTGGATTTGCTGGGGCAGGGCCGTCAGGCGCTGATTGACGCTAACCTGCGTCTCGGCCTGGCACTGGCAGAAGATGAGATTGACTACCTGCAGGATGCGTTCGTTAAGCTGAACCGCAATCCAAACGACATCGAACTCTATATGTTCGCGCAGGCTAACTCTGAGCACTGCCGCCACAAGATTTTCAACGCCGACTGGATTATTGACGGTGAACAGCAGCCGAAGTCGCTGTTCAAAATGATCAAAAACACCATGGAGAAAACCCCTGACCACGTGCTGTCTGCCTATAAAGACAACGCCGCGGTGATGGAAGGTTCCGAGGTGGGCCGCTTCTTCGCCGATCGCGAAGCAGGGCGCTATGACTTCCATCAGGAGCCGGCGCATATCCTGATGAAGGTGGAAACTCACAACCACCCGACGGCGATCTCTCCGTGGCCGGGTGCGGCGACCGGTTCCGGCGGTGAAATCCGTGACGAAGGGGCGACGGGCCGTGGTGCGAAACCAAAAGCGGGCCTGGTCGGTTTCTCTGTTTCCAACCTGCGTATCCCGGGCTTTGAACAGCCGTGGGAAGAAGATTTCGGCAAGCCAGAGCGCATCGTGACCGCGCTGGACATCATGACCGAAGGTCCACTGGGCGGCGCGGCATTCAACAACGAATTTGGTCGTCCGGCGCTGAACGGTTACTTCCGTACCTATGAAGAGAAAGTGGACAGCCACAACGGCGAAGAGCTGCGCGGCTACCACAAACCGATCATGCTGGCGGGTGGGATCGGCAACATTCGCGCCGATCACGTGCAGAAAGGTGAGATCGTCGTCGGTGCGAAGCTGATCGTCCTCGGTGGACCGGCGATGAACATCGGCCTGGGCGGCGGTGCGGCCTCTTCAATGACATCCGGTCAGTCTGACGCCGATCTCGACTTTGCCTCCGTTCAGCGTGACAACCCGGAAATGGAGCGTCGTTGCCAGGAAGTGATCGACCGCTGCTGGCAGCTGGGTGATGCAAACCCAATCCTCTTTATTCACGACGTTGGCGCGGGCGGCCTGTCCAACGCCATGCCGGAGCTGGTGAGTGACGGTGGTCGCGGTGGCCGTTTCAACCTGCGCGACATTCTGAGCGATGAGCCGGGCATGAGCCCGCTGGAGATCTGGTGTAACGAATCTCAGGAGCGTTATGTGCTGGCCGTCGCAGCCGATCAACTGCCGCTGTTTGACGAGCTGTGCCGCCGCGAGCGAGCGCCGTACGCGGTAATCGGTGAAGCGACCGAAGAGAAACACCTGACCCTGAGCGATACCCATTTCGACAACCAGCCAATCGATCTGCCGCTGGACGTGCTGCTCGGCAAAACGCCGAAGATGACCCGCGACGTGCAGACTCGCAAAGCGGCGGGCAACGCGCTGGATCGTCAGGGCATTACCGTAGCAGACGCGGTGAATCGCGTGTTGCACCTGCCTGCGGTGGCGGAGAAAACCTTCCTTGTCACCATCGGCGACCGTACCGTGACCGGTATGGTCTCGCGCGATCAAATGGTGGGGCCATGGCAGATCCCGGTGGCGAACTGCGCCGTGACCACCGCGAGCCTCGACAGCTACTACGGTGAAGCGATGGCGCTGGGCGAACGTACACCGGTAGCGCTGCTGGACTTCGCTGCCTCCGCTCGTCTGGCCGTCGGTGAAGCACTGACCAACATTGCCGCGACCCAGATTGGCGATATCAAACGTATCAAACTGTCCGCGAACTGGATGGCCGCTGCCGGTCACCCGGGCGAAGACGCGGGCCTGTATGAAGCTGTGAAAGCGGTGGGTGAAGAACTCTGTCCTGCGCTCGGCCTGACCATTCCAGTGGGTAAAGACTCCATGTCGATGAAAACCCGCTGGCAGGAAGGCAACGAGCAGCGCGAAATGACTTCGCCGCTGTCGCTGATCATCTCCGCGTTTGCCCGTGTGGAAGACGTGCGCCATACCGTGACTCCACAGCTCTCGACCGAAGACAACGCACTGCTGCTGATTGACCTGGGTAAAGGTCACAACGCGCTGGGTGCCACCGCGCTGGCACAGGTTTACCGTCAGTTGGGTGATAAACCGGCGGACGTGCGAGATGTGGCACAGTTAAAAGGCTTCTACGATGCCATTCAGGCGCTGGTGGCGCAGCGTAAACTGCTGGCCTACCACGACCGTTCCGACGGCGGCCTGCTGGTGACCCTGGCGGAGATGGCCTTCACCGGACATTGCGGTGTTGAAGCGAACATCGGAACGCTTGGCGAAGATCGTCTGGCGGTACTGTTTAACGAAGAACTCGGCGCGGTGATTCAGGTGCGCGCGGCCGATCGTGACGCGGTTGAAGCCCTGCTGGCTCAGCACGGCCTGGCAGACTGCGTACACTACCTGGGTAAAGCCGTTCAGGGTGACCGTTTCGTCATTGAAGCGGATGGCCATGCGGTGTTCAGCGAAAGCCGCACCACGCTGCGTATGTGGTGGGCGGAAACCACCTGGCAGATGCAGCGCCTGCGTGATAACCCGGACTGTGCCGATCAGGAACACAACGCCAAGGCCAACGACAACGATCCTGGCCTGAACGTGAAGCTCTCCTTCGACATCAACGAAGACATCGCTGCACCGTACATTGCGACCGGCGCGCGTCCGAAAGTCGCCGTGCTGCGTGAGCAGGGCGTCAACTCCCACGTTGAGATGGCCGCGGCCTTCTACCGTGCGGGCTTTGATGCCATCGACGTTCATATGAGTGACCTGCTGGCAGGTCGCACCGGTCTGGAGGATTTCCATGCGCTGGTGGCGTGCGGCGGTTTCTCCTACGGTGACGTGCTGGGTGCCGGTGAAGGCTGGGCGAAGTCCATTCTCTTCAACAGCCGCGTACGTGATGAGTTCGAAAACTTCTTCCATCGTCCGCAAACCCTGGCGCTTGGCGTGTGTAACGGCTGCCAGATGATGTCTAACCTGCGCGAGCTGATCCCGGGCAGTGAAGCGTGGCCACGCTTTGTGCGTAACCAGTCCGACCGCTTTGAAGCACGTTTCAGCCTGGTCGAAGTGACTCAGAGTCCGTCTCTGCTGCTGCAGGGAATGGTAGGGTCGCAGATGCCAATCGCCGTTTCTCACGGTGAAGGTCAGGTAGAAGTGCGTGATGCTGCCCATCTGGCTCAGCTTGAGAGCAAAGGCCTGGTGGCGCTGCGCTTTGTCGATAACTTCGGCAAGGTGACGGAAACCTATCCGGCTAACCCGAACGGCTCGGTGAACGGGATCACGGCGGTCACCAGCGAAAGCGGCCGTGCGACCATCATGATGCCACACCCTGAGCGCGTGTTCCGCACCGTGAGCAACTCCTGGCACCCGGAAAACTGGGGCGAGGACAGCCCGTGGATGCGTATCTTCCGCAACGCACGGAAACAGTTGGGTTAATCGGTATTGCCCTTTAAAGCCCGGTACGCGAAAGCGCTACCGGGCTTTTTTATGTCTGTCGCAATTTTGCGACAGACCCGTAATGCCACTGTCTCCAAAAGGAGACATTTAACTCTTTGATTTATATATGGCAGGGGCGGTTCCCGTTAAGGTGTTGCTGATTAGCGACACTTAGCCTGGAAATCATTCAGCGAGCAATTAACGGTGGAAACCCATAAATTATATAAATATCAATGCGATAATATATTTATTTGCATTCTGGCACATCTATTGCATAATATTAATCAGTGGCTCATTCACCTTCTTATGTCAGCCCCTGCGGGACGTGCTACATAAACTTCGAATGACGCACAAAAAGGTGCCTGCCGTCCAACTACTGATCATAGCGTTGCTTTATCAGGACAGGGCGAAACGTCGAGTTAGGCACCGCCTCATTCCATGACAAAGCCGGGTTTTTACCCGGCTTTGTTGTATCTGAAGGGCAGACTCAGTTACGCTCTCCTCAAACCCATTCAAAGAGAGTAATGCGTTGAAACGCTGGCCCGTTTTCCCCCGTTCCCTGCGTCAACTCGTAATGATGGCCTTTTTGCTGATCCTGCTGCCTTTACTGATCCTGGCCTGGCAGGCGTGGCAAAGCCTGAACGCGCTCAGTGCTCAGGCGGCACTGACTAACCGCACGACGCTCATTGACGCCAGACGCAGTGAGGCGATGACCAACGCCGCGCTGGAGATGGAGCGTAGCTATCGTCAGTATTGCGTGCTTGACGATCGCACGCTGGAAAAGGTCTACCAGAATCAGCGTAAACGCTATAGCGAGATGCTGGATGCGCATGCCGGCGTGTTGCCGGACGATAAGCTCTACCAGGCATTACGTCAGGATTTGAACGATCTGGCCCAGTTGCAGTGTAAGAACAGTGGCCCTGATGCCGCCGCAGCCGCTCGCCTTGAAGCCTTTGCCAATGCCAATGCTGAGATGGTGCAGTCTACCCGTGCGGTGATTTTCTCTCGCGGTCAGCAACTGCAGCAGGAGATTGCCGAACGCGGTCAGTTCTTTGGCTGGCAGGCGCTGGTGCTGTTCCTGGTCAGCCTCGCGCTGGTGTTACTTTTTACCCGAATGATCATCGGCCCGGTGAAGGGCATCCAGCGGATGATCAATCGTCTGGGGGAGGGGAAATCACTGGGCGATACGGTGGCCTTTAAAGGCCCGCGCGAGTTGCGTTCCGTGGGGCAGCGGATTATCTGGCTTTCGGAGCGCCTGTCGTGGCTGGAATCCCAGCGTCATCAGTTTTTACGTCATATTTCCCATGAGCTTAAAACGCCGCTGGCCAGCATGCGCGAAGGCACGGAATTGCTGGCAGACGAAGTGGCGGGGCCGCTGACGGTGGAGCAGAAAGAGATTGTTGAGATCCTCGACGCCAGTAGCCGCAATCTGCAGAAATTAATTGAGCAACTGCTCGATTACAACCGCAAGCTGGCGGATGGAGCGGTCGTCCTTGAAAATGTCGAGATTGAGCCGCTGGTGGATATGGTGATCTCTGCCCACAGCTTGCCTGCAAGAGCTAAAATGATGCATACCGGGGTGACGCTGAATGAGCCAACCTGCCTGGCTGAACCAATGTTATTGATGAGCGTTCTGGATAATCTTTATTCCAATGCGGTGCACTATGGTACTGAATCCGGTAACATTTATATCCGAAGCTATACGAATGGTTCACGGGTCTTTATTGATGTCGCCAACACCGGCACCCCGATCCCCGATGACGAAAGAGAGATGATATTTGAACCCTTCTTCCAGGGAAGTCATCAGCGAAAAGGTGCGGTTAAAGGAAGCGGTCTGGGGTTAAGTATCGCCCGGGACTGTATACGACGCATGCAGGGGGAGCTAAACATTGTCACGGATGAACGTTCCGATGTTTGCTTCCGTATCGAACTGCCCCTGAGCCGGAAAAACCAATAAAATGAAGCTATGTCTGGTGAGTATGTCACACGTCTTTTTCCGCGCCATATGCGCGGTGTTTTCCCGTAAAACGTTGCGCCTGAGTCTGCCTTGTTTATTGCTGGCGGGGTGTGTTTCCCATGTGCCAAAAAGTGCCATTAGCGATAAACAGGAAGATAAATGGCCAGAGAATCAGCTGGCAGATTTTCTCTCAACCCGCTGCGACGACATCTGGAACCTGTCGGGGCATGACGTCGAAACCAATCCTCTGTTCTGGCTACGCGGAATAGACTGCGCGCAGCGTCTGGCTCCGGTTGAAGCCCGCTCAAAAGCGGCGATGCTGGACGACGATACCTGGCAGGACGCCTTCAAGCGCGGAATATTGCTTGGGGATGCCAAAATTACCCCTGTCGAACGACGCACGAACGTCACGCGGCTCGACACCTTTGTGGCATATCTTCCCGCTCAGGTACGCCCTGTTTATCAGCTCTGGCGCGATGGGCAGACATTACAACTTCAGCTGTCTGAAGAGCGCTCCCGTTACAGCAAGCTGCAACAGTCAACCGACAGCGAGCTGGATACCCTGCGTCAGCAGCAACAACATTTGCGTACGCAACTGGATACCACGACCCGTAAGCTGGAGAACCTGACCGATATCGAAAGACAGCTCTCGTCGCGTAAATATCAGCCTGGGAGTTCATCTGCTGCACCGGACAGCGATACACCGAAACAAGAGGATGTGAAGCATGACGAGCCGTAAACCTGCCCATCTCCTGCTGGTGGATGACGATCCCGGTTTACTCAAGCTGTTGGGAATGCGTCTGGTCAGTGAAGGCTACAGCGTCGTGACGGCTGAAAGCGGGCTGGAGGGGCTCAAAATTCTCGCCCGGGAGAAAATTGACCTGGTGATAAGCGACCTGCGGATGGATGAAATGGATGGCCTGCAGTTGTTCGCAGAGATCCAGAAGCAGCAGCCGGGCATGCCGGTGATTATCCTGACGGCGCACGGCTCGATCCCGGATGCCGTCGCGGCGACACAGCAGGGGGTTTTCAGCTTCCTGACCAAGCCGGTGGACAAAGACGCGCTGTATAAGGCCATCGACAGTGCGCTGGAACATGCTGCCCCGTCGAGCGATGAGGCGTGGCGGGAGCCTATTGTCACGCGTAGCCCCATCATGCTGCGTCTGCTGGAACAGGCCCGGATGGTGGCGCAGTCTGACGTCAGCGTCCTGATTAACGGGCAGAGCGGCACCGGGAAAGAGATCCTGGCGCAGGCCATCCATAATGCCAGCCCGCGCAGCAAAAACGCCTTTATTGCCATTAACTGCGGCGCACTGCCGGAACAACTGCTCGAATCTGAACTGTTCGGCCACGCCCGCGGTGCGTTCACCGGTGCAGTCAGCAGCCGGGAAGGCCTATTCCAGGCGGCAGAAGGCGGTACGCTTTTCCTGGACGAGATTGGCGACATGCCTGCACCGCTGCAGGTCAAATTACTGCGCGTGCTGCAGGAGCGAAAAGTGCGCCCGTTGGGCAGCAACCGCGATATCGACATTAACGTGCGCATCATCTCCGCCACGCACCGTGATTTACCAAAGGTAATGGCGCGCAATGAGTTTCGTGAAGATCTTTACTACCGCCTGAACGTCGTGAACCTGAAAATTCCGGCGCTGGCCGAACGTGCGGAAGATATCCCTTTGCTGGCGAATCACCTGCTGCGCCAGTCTGCGGATCGCCACAAACCGTTTGTGCGGGCGTTTTCCACCGATGCGATGAAGCGGCTGATGGCCGCAAGCTGGCCGGGAAACGTGCGTCAGCTGGTCAACGTGATAGAGCAGTGCGTGGCGCTGACGTCGTCACCTGTCATCAGTGACGCGCTGGTGGAGCAGGCGCTGGAAGGCGAGAACACGGCACTGCCGACGTTTGCCGAAGCGCGTAACCAGTTCGAGCTAAACTATCTGCGTAAGCTGTTGCAGATCACTAAAGGTAACGTGACCCACGCGGCACGCATGGCCGGACGCAACCGCACCGAGTTCTATAAGCTGCTGTCACGCCATGAGCTGGAAGCCAACGATTTTAAAGAGTAGTACCGCAAACTTCGAATGAATATGATACTGTGAGCAATCGATTACGACGCAGCTTACAGGCAAGAGTTTAAGGACCCACCATGAAAAAGATTGATGCGATTATTAAACCTTTCAAACTGGATGATGTACGTGAAGCGCTGGCGGAAGTGGGCATCACCGGTATGACCGTGACCGAAGTGAAAGGTTTTGGTCGTCAGAAGGGCCACACCGAGCTTTACCGTGGTGCAGAGTACATGGTGGACTTTCTGCCGAAAGTGAAAATTGAAATCGTGGTAAGCGACGATATTGTCGATACCTGTGTGGATACCATTATTCGTACGGCGCAAACGGGTAAAATTGGCGACGGTAAAATCTTCGTCTTTGACGTGGCGCGCGTCATCCGTATCCGTACCGGCGAAGAAGACGACGCTGCGATTTAACATTGCCAGCGGTTTTGCAGGCCGGGTCAGGCGCAGCCGCCATCCGGCAAAAAAAGCCCCTCGAACGAGGGGCTTTTTGTATTACAGCACTTTATGTGGACCAAAACATTCGTAATGGATGTTGTCTTTATTGACGCCCAGCTCAACCAGCTGTTTCGCGGCATACTGCATAAACGCCACCGGACCGCAGACGTAGAACTGCATCTCTGGCGCGCTGAACGCACCTTCATGCTGGCGTAAATCCATCAACCCTTCGCTGTCAAAGCGGGCCGCTGTACGATCGGCATCCGTTGGCAGACGATACCAGGTGTGCGCGGTGAAACGCGGCAGGGTAGCACCCAGCGTTTTCACCTCATCAGCAAAGGCGTGCACGTCCCCGTTTTCAGCGGCGTGGAACCAGTTAACCTGCGCGCTGTGGCTGGATTTCGCCAGCGTGTCCAGCATCGCCAGCATTGGCGTTTGACCCACACCCGCAGAGATCAGCGTCACCGGGGTATTTGCCTCAACGGCCATAAAGAAATCGCCCGCCGGCGCAGCCAGATGAACCACGTCGCCCACGCTGGCTTCGTTATGCAGCCAGCTGGAAACCTGACCGCCGTCCTCGCGTTTCACCGCAATACGGTAGCCTTTGCCGTTTGGCTTACGGGTGAGGGAGTACTGGCGGATCTCCTGATGCGGGAAACCTTCAGGCTTCAGCCAGACGCCGAGATACTGCCCCGGCTGATAATCGGCAACGGGGTGACCATCCACCGGCTCGAACTCAAAACTGGTAATCAGCGCGCTACGCGGCGTTTTCTCAACAATGCGGAAGGCACGGGTCCCTTCCCAGCCACCGTTCTTGCTGGCGTTTTCGCTGTAGATCTGCGCTTCTCGGTTGATAAAGACGTTTGCCAGCACGCCGTAAGCTTTGCCCCATGCGTCCAGTACCTCCTGACCCGGGCTGAACATCTCGTCCAGCGTCGCCAGCAGGTGACCGCCCACAATGTTGTACTGCTCGGGTTTGATCTGGAAGCTGGTATGCTTCTGCGCGATTTTCTCCACCGCAGGCAGCAGGGCTGGCAGATTTTCTATGTTGCTGGCGTAGGCCGCGATGGCATTGAAAAGCGCTTCCCGCTGATCGCCGTTACGCTGGTTACTCATGTTGAAAATCTCTTTCAACTCCGGGTTGTGCGCGAACATGCGGTCGTAGAAATGAGCGGTGAGCTTAGGGCCTGTCTCCACCAGCAGGGGAATGGTGGCTTTAACGGTAGCGATGGTTTGAGCGTCGAGCATGAGCGCGTCCTTCTGATGTGAACTTAATGATGTATTTTAAATGCATCTTATAAAAATAACCCTGCGATGTAAATGGTTCTTTGCGAGATGAAATATATGCATCACAAACCTGAAAAGAAATCCGTTGAAAATGACGAGGGCTTTATTCCTCAAACCCTTGCGTGGCGTGAAGGAAAACGTTTGCGTAAAATCGTTTGTCAAGACCTGTTATCACAGAACTATTCAGTTATACTGTTGCCCGTCGTCCAACAGGACTGCCTTTTCAGGCCAAATTTTACTTGTTAGCTGAGTCAGGAGATGCGGATGTTAAAGCGTGAAATGAACATTGCCGATTATGATGCCGAACTGTGGCAGGCTATGGAGCAGGAAAAAGTACGTCAGGAAGAGCACATCGAACTGATCGCCTCCGAGAACTACACCAGCCCGCGCGTCATGCAGGCGCAGGGTTCTCAGCTGACCAACAAATATGCTGAAGGTTATCCGGGCAAGCGCTACTATGGCGGTTGCGAGTACGTTGATATCGTTGAGCAACTGGCGATTGACCGTGCGAAAGAACTCTTTGGCGCTGACTACGCTAACGTCCAGCCGCACTCCGGCTCTCAGGCAAACTTCGCGGTCTACACCGCGCTGCTGCAGCCGGGCGATACCGTTCTGGGTATGAACCTGGCGCAGGGCGGTCACCTGACTCACGGCTCCCCGGTAAACTTCTCTGGCAAACTGTACAACATCATCCCTTACGGTATTGATGAGTCAGGCAAAATTGACTACGAAGACATGGCGAAGCAGGCTAAAGAGCACAAGCCGAAGATGATCATCGGTGGTTTCTCTGCTTACTCCGGTATTGTTGACTGGGCAAAAATGCGTGAAATCGCAGACAGCATCGGTGCTTACCTGTTCGTGGATATGGCGCACGTTGCCGGTCTTATCGCCGCGGGCGTTTACCCGAACCCGGTTCCTCATGCTCACGTTGTGACCACCACCACGCACAAAACCCTGGCGGGTCCACGCGGTGGCCTGATCCTGGCGAAAGGCGGCGATGAAGAGCTGTACAAAAAACTGAACTCCGCTGTGTTCCCAAGCGCACAGGGCGGCCCGCTGATGCACGTGATCGCGGCAAAAGCTGTCGCGCTGAAAGAAGCGATGGAGCCAGAGTTCAAAGTCTACCAGCAGCAGGTTGCCAAAAACGCCAAAGCGATGGTGGAAGTGTTCCTGAACCGTGGTTACAAAGTGGTGTCCGGCGGTACTGAAAACCACCTGTTCCTGCTGGATCTGGTTGATAAGAACCTGACCGGTAAAGAAGCTGACGCCGCCCTGGGCCGCGCCAACATCACCGTGAACAAAAACAGCGTACCAAACGATCCGAAGAGTCCGTTCGTGACCTCCGGTATCCGTATCGGTTCTCCGGCTGTTACTCGCCGCGGTTTCAAAGAAGCGGAAGTGAAAGAGCTGGCTGGCTGGATGTGTGACGTTCTGGATAACATCAATGACGAAGCGGTTATTGAGCGCGTAAAAGCGAAAGTTCTGGATATCTGCGCACGCTTCCCGGTATACGCATAATTCTTCTGCTTAGCAGAAATAAAAAGGCCGCGTTTGCGGCCTTTTTTTATGTCTTAACGTCGGTCGAGGGATATTGCTCCCGGTCCCACAATCGCCAGCAGGATAAATGCGCCCGCAATACTGACGTTCTTGTAGAAATTAATCATATTCGGCACAACCGCATCCCCGGTCATGTCCCAGTAATGGTGACCAATAACTGCCGTGCCCAGCGTGTAGAACACAAACAATACGGCGAGAGGGCGGGTGAAAAAGCCCAGCACGATCAGGATGGCGGCAGGGACTTCCATCACCACGGCGATAATGGCCGCCAGCATGGGCATTGGCGCGCCAAGCGACGTCATATATTGTACGGTGCCGTTAAACCCCGTCAGTTTTGGATAGCCGAAGATAATAAAGAGTACGACAAGCGCGATACGGGCAATCAACAACAACAGGTGGCGTGACTGACCGAAATCGAAATAGCGAAGTGAGTTCATGGCAGAAAACCTCTGCAAGTGGAGTAATTTAAACGTAATATACATTTTCGTTCCCTGCCATAAGCCAGACGACTGCAAGGAATGTTAATTTTTCGTTAATTTATAGCAGGCTATCTACTTGCTTAATTTTTATATTCTCGCCAGACTATGGCCTCCATTTCGGGAGGGATTCATGGTCTTGCATTCCACGCGCTGGCTGGCGCTCAGCTATTTCACCTATTTCTTTAGTTACGGTATTTTTCTGCCTTTCTGGAGCGTCTGGCTCAAGGGAATTGGCCTTACTCCGGAAACCATCGGTGTCCTGCTGGGGGCGGGGCTGGTGGCGCGTTTCCTTGGCAGCCTGCTGATTGCACCGCGCGTCAGCGATCCCTCCTTACTCATCAAAGCGGTGCGTATTCTTGCCCTGTTAACGCTGGTCTTTGTGGCCTGCTTCTGGGTCAGCCATCAGTTTGCCTGGCTGATGGTGGTGATGGTCGGCTTTAACCTGTTCTTCTCCCCGCTGGTTCCCCTGACGGACGCCCTGGCAAACACCTGGCAAAAGCAGATCACCATGGACTACGGTCGCGTGCGCCTGTGGGGCTCCATTGCGTTTGTGATTGGCTCTGCGCTGGTGGGGAAACTGGTCAGCCTTTACGATTACCACGCCATTCTGGCCCTGCTAAGCATCGGTATCGCCTCGATGTTGCTGGGCATGCTGCTGCGACCGTCAGTCATGCCGCAAGGCGAAAGTCGCCATCAGGAAAGCGCAGGCTGGCCCGCCTGGCGAAGCCTGGTGGCGCAAAGCTGGCGTTTTCTGGCCTGCGTCTGCCTGCTTCAGGGGGCGCACGCGGCGTATTACGGCTTCAGCGCCATTTACTGGCAGGGCGCCGGTTACTCTGCCTCTGCCGTGGGCTACCTGTGGTCGCTTGGCGTGGTGGCCGAAGTGATTATCTTTGCGCTCAGCAAGAAACTGTTTCGCCGCTTCGGCGCGCGCGACCTGCTGCTGCTCTCCGCCGTGTGTGGCGTGGCGCGGTGGGGCATTATGGGCTGGACGACCGAACTGCCCTGGCTGATCGTGGCGCAAATTCTGCACTGCGGCACCTTTACCGTCTGCCATCTGGCGGCCATGCGCTATATCGCCGCGCGTGAAGGCGGGGATGTGATTCGCTTGCAGGCGGTCTATTCTGCGGTGGCGATGGGCGGCAGCATTGCCGTGATGACGGTCTTTGCGGGCTTCCTGTATCAACATCTGGGACACGGCGTGTTCTGGGTAATGGCACTGGTCGCGCTACCGGCGATGTTTATTCGCCCGAAAGTGGCCGCGCGCGCCTGACTACGATTCCAGCATGGCGCGAATATGTTCTTGCTGCTGTGCGTTCAGCGATTCCACGGCGTGGATCAGCGGCGGTGAGAACAGGGGCAGGGCGGTGGGGTAAGGGGTAATGACCAGCGCCGCTTCGCGCGGAGCTCCCTCTTTCTGAAAAGCCTGCAGCGTCAGATAACGAATATTGAGCGGCAGCAGCGTTAGTTCGCGTAGCTGCTGTTCAATCACCTCTTCACAGGATTTATCCTCTCCGGTTAATAACACCACCTGTTTTTCGTGCAGATCGGTCTCCTGCATCAGCCAGGCGCCAAAAATCACCGCCACCAGACTCATCTCTTCATCAGAAAAACGCAGGCCAAACTCCGTTTCCAGCTCAAACAACGCCTCCTTGGTGGTGCGTAACAGACGGGGGTAAAGGCGATGGATCTCTTCTGGCAGGCTGTTGTCGATGCCGATCTCAAACAGCGACCGGTCCAGCGCCTGTGCCAGATGAACGTAGAGCTGATCGGTCAGCCCTTGTTCATCGCTGAAGTTCATTCCTGTCTGGGCGCGAAAACGGGCAATCATCCGCACGATGGCCCGGCGCAGACGCTGATCCTGCTGATGTTTATCGAGCACCGGATCGGGCGTGCGCAGCATCATAAACAGCAGCGCGAGGAACAGTTGTTCGTCGCTGTGGGTCCCCTGCGGCACGCGGCGTTTCCAGTGACGCACAATTTCCTGCGCCGTAAAGTATTCCCCTCGCGACTGTGTCCAGTTGCGCTGAACGGGGGAAAACTGCGGCGTATTGCCCAGGTGATGCTGGATCAGACAATACTGCAAGAAGAGCTGTAAAAATTGCACGTCACGGCAGTCAAAGGGGCGCTGTAGCTTTCGGGAACAGAAGCTGATCAACGCCCGCAGATTCGTATCGTCATAAAGCGGACGCGCGATGCCCTGCTGTTTAAGCGCGGTTTTAAGCGCCGGGGTAAACTGTTGCGAAACAAAATGTGGGCACAGGCGGAGCGCCCTGCGCAGCCAGTGCAGCAGACATAAACGCTGATTCAGGACCGTGCCTTCAATCCGGTAGCTGCCGTCATGGTGCGTGACAATGTCCAGCCGGTGATAGCGCTGGATTTCATCGCGCGTCTCGGCTATATCTTGCCGTGCCATGGCGTCGTCCACGCCGTTGGTTGCGATTATGCTCTGTGCGGTGACGGCAGCATCGGGCAGGTAAAGCATCAAAAGCACCTGGCAGCGGCGCTGCGAACTGGAAAGCACAGATGGAATTTCAAGCGTTGTCATCATCTGTTGGGTATCCAGTGTGAATGTCTGGTAAGAATAGCTAAAGGATCGACGCTGAAAAGCGTACCGGCAGCCCTTTCACTCAGGATTGCTGGCGAACATCACAGAATTTTTGACGTGAGGAATTGATGCAAACAGTTAAACACAGCGCGATGGCGTTATTTTTGGCGGTTATCACTTTCACCGCCGGCGCGCATCCTCACAGTTTTATCAGTCTCAAAACCGAGCTGGTGACTGACGGAACCCAGTTGAGCGGCCTGAAAATGCGCTGGACGATGGATGAAATCACCTCGGCCGATCTCCTGTATGACGCGGGAAATGCAAAGCCAGGCGATGAGATCTGGAAAAAGCTGGCGGCGGAGGTCATGGCCAACGTACTGGCACAGCACTACTTCACCGAGTTCTGGCATAACGGACAAAAGGTGAAGTTTATGAATCGCCCGACGGAGTACGGCATGTCGCGCGACGGTCATCAGGCGGTGCTGACGTTTGTTCTCCCGCTGGCGCATCCTCAGCCGCTGGCAGGACAGACGTATACCTTTTCCACCTTCGACCCCACCTATTACGTCGATATGAGCTATGCGAAGGAGAGTGACGTGACGCTACCGACTACCCTGCAAAAATCCTGCAAACTCGCTGTTCATACGCCAAAACCCAGCGAAGAGACGCTCAACTTCGCCGTCTCTCTGGATAAAGAGGATGCCCCTCCTGAAGATATGGAACTGGGTAAACAGTTTGCACAGCAGGTGACGTTACAATGTCAGTGATCGCCTCTTCCGCCCGCAAACCACGTCGCTGGCTTCATCTCTGGCCGCTGGTGCTCTTTTTGTTGCTGGCCGTGTGCGGCGCGCTGTGGTTATGGCAGGCCTGGCCGCAGGTTATGATGAAAAGCATTCTCTGGCAGCGTGACGTTAACCAGCAGATGAGTGGGCTACTCAAGGCGGTGGCGGATAACCCGACAAAAGCAGGTGGTTCCCTGCTGGCATTCAGTTTTGTCTACGGGGTGCTGCATGCGCTGGGGCCGGGGCATGGCAAGATTGTGATCGCTACCTGGCTTGCCACGCATCCCTCGAAGCTGAAATCGAGCATCGGTCTGACGCTGGCCTCTTCGCTTCTGCAGGGCGGCGTCGCTATCGGGCTGGTAGTGGTCGTCCTCTCGCTGTTACAGCTTCCCGCTCGTCAGCTGCATCTGAGCAGTTTCTGGCTGGAGAAGGGAAGTTATGCGCTGGTGGGCGTGCTGGGGGGGATCCTCTGCTGGCGGGCGCTGAAAAAATTGCGCGTCCTGCTGCAAAAGCCAACCTTCAAATCCTTTACGCCACATCATGTCCATGATGCCCACTGCGGCTGCGGACATCAGCATCTGCCTACGCAGGCGCAGTTGCAGAGCGGCGACGACTGGCGTGCGCGGGTGATGATTGTTCTTTCAATGGGGATGCGACCATGTTCAGGCGCGATCATGGTGCTGCTGTTCAGCAAAGTGATTGGCGTATTCGGCTGGGGCATGCTCTCTGCGCTGGCTATGGCGGCAGGAACGTCCCTGACCATTTCGTCACTGGCATTACTGGTTCACAGCTTCCGTCAACTGGCGGTAAAACTCAGCGGCAATAAAACGCCGGTGCTGTGGCGACAGGTAGGCTGGACGACGCTCGCGCTGGCGGGCGGGGTGATTCTGCTGGTAGCGGCGGTGACGATGTGGATGAGTGCGGTGCCGGTGGGAAGGGGATTGCGGCCGTTTTAGTAGGGTGCGGTCTGATGTCCTCACCCTGACCCTCTCCCACAGGGAGAGGGAATTACCGGGATTAACGCTTCAGCGCATCGCTCAGTTCATCACGCATGTTTGCCAGCATGGCTTTAACAACGCGTGGGTTACCTGCAACGATGTTGCCGGTAGACATATAGTTATGGCCGCCGGTGAAATCGCATACCAGTGCGCCTGCTTCACGCGCGATCAGCTCGCCCGCAGCAAAGTCCCACGGCTTCAGCGCCAGTTCGAAGTAACCGTCAACGCGGCCGGTCGCCACGTAGGCCAGATCCAGCGCGGCAGAGCCGGTGCGACGGAAGTCCGCGCATTCGGTGAACAGTTTGCCGAGGATATTCATGTAGGTGGTTGCGTGCTGTTTCGCCTTGAACGGGAAACCGGTCGCCAGAATGGTGCCGTCCAGATCGCGTGCATTGCTGCAGCGCAGACGGTAACCGTTCAGCTGCGCGCCCTGACCGCGGGTAGCGGTGAACAGTTCGTTACGCATTGGATCATAAACAACGGCAACTTCAGTACGGCCTTTAATGCGTACTGCGATAGACACAGAGAAGTGTGGCAGGCGTTTAACGAAGTTGGTGGTGCCATCCAGTGGATCGATAACCCATTGAACATCCTGATCGGTACCTTCATGTTCACCGCTTTCTTCGGTGATGATGGTGTGCTGTGGGTAAGATTTGCGGATCGTTTCGATAATAATCGCTTCTGCGGCTTTATCGACGTTAGTCACGAAATCATTGCTGCCTTTCTGGCTGGTTTCTACGGAGTCTGGCGTTTCGTAGTGTTTGGCAATTACATTACCCGCCTTGCGCGCTGCGCGCACGGCGATGGTCAGCATCGGATGCATCGGTCTCTCTCACTGGATGTTAAAGAACAGGAAAATCGGCGCAGAGTATAGCAGCGGGATCGGAATATGTCTCTCGTTTATGATAATATGCCCGAATATTCTTTAGACACTGAATTCAGACATCCAAAACTATGCTGCAAAACATTCGAATCGTGCTGGTCGAAACATCGCATACCGGCAATATGGGCTCCGTTGCCCGCGCTATGAAAACCATGGGCTTAACGAATCTGTGGCTGGTTAATCCGCTGGTGAAACCGGACTCTCAGGCCATCGCACTGGCCGCCGGTGCCAGCGACGTGATTGGCAACGCGCAAATTGTTGATACCCTGGACGAAGCGCTGGCGGGTTGCAGTCTGGTCGTCGGTACCAGCGCGCGTTCCCGTACGCTGCCGTGGCCAATGCTGGACCCGCGCGAATGCGGCCTGAAAAGTGTCTCAGAAGCGGAACAGGCGCCTGTGGCGCTGGTGTTTGGGCGTGAGCGCGTCGGCCTGACCAATGACGAACTGCAAAAGTGCCATTACCACGTCGCGATTGCGGCGAACCCGGAATACAGCTCGCTGAACCTGGCGATGGCGGTACAGGTCATTGCCTACGAAGTGCGGATGGCCTGGCTGGCGACCCAGGAGAAAGTGGCAGAACCGAAAGAAGAGACCGCCTATCCGCTGGTAGACGATCTGGAGCGCTTCTATGGTCACCTGGAGCAGACGCTGCTCTCTACCGGTTTTATCCGCGAAGGCCATCCGGGGCAGGTGATGAATAAGCTGCGTCGTCTGTTCACCCGTGCGCGTCCGGAAAGCCAGGAGCTGAACATCCTGCGTGGGATTCTGGCGTCGATTGAGCAGAAGAATAAAGAATAACGGTGCGCGTTGTTGCCCGGCGGCGCTGCGCTTGCACGGGCCTACGCTTTTGTAGGTCGGGTAAGCGTAGCGCCACCCGACAAAAACAATGAGAGCACGGAAGGTTAAATACCTGACTAAAACAGTCAAGTAAATAGTTGACCAATTTAGTCAGGAATGTCAGACTTGGCCCTGCTATGCAATACCCCATTTTACTATAAAAAACCCCGGGCAGGGGCGAGTTTGAGGTTAAGTAAGACATGAGACTGACATCTAAAGGGCGTTATGCCGTAACCGCGATGCTGGACGTTGCGCTCAACTCCGAAGCGGGCCCGGTTCCGTTGGCTGATATTTCTGAACGACAAGGGATCTCCCTCTCTTATCTGGAACAGCTGTTCTCCAGACTGCGTAAAAATGGACTGGTTTCCAGCGTTCGTGGCCCAGGCGGCGGTTATCTGCTGGGTAAAGACGCGGGCAGTATTGCGGTTGGCGAAGTCATTAGTGCGGTTGACGAATCCGTTGACGCGACCCGTTGCCAGGGGAAAGGTGGCTGCCAGGGCGGCGATAAGTGCCTGACCCACGCGCTGTGGCGCGATCTGAGCGACCGCCTGACCGGCTTCCTGAACAACATCACCCTTGGTGAACTGGTGAATAACCAGGAAGTTCTGGATGTATCGGGCCGTCAGCACAGCCAGGAATCTCAACGCAGCACCCGCGCGCAGGACGCTATCGACGTTAAATTACGCGCGTAATAAAAAGATAAGTATTTCAGAATCAGGCCGGGGCGAAGCTGCCCCGTGTACTCGGTCGTACATCCAGCCGGTTGCCTGATTCCTTGCATTGAAGCGATGTACGGAGTTTATAGAGCAATGAAATTACCGATTTATCTCGACTACTCCGCAACCACGCCGGTGGACCCGCGTGTTGCCGAGAAAATGATGCAGTGTCTGACCCTGGACGGAAACTTTGGTAACCCAGCTTCCCGTTCACACCGTTTTGGCTGGCATGCTGAAGAGGCGGTGGATATCGCCCGTAATCAGATTGCTGACCTGGTGGGTGCCGACCCGCGTGAGATTGTGTTCACCTCCGGTGCGACCGAATCCGACAACCTGGCGATCAAAGGTGCAGCCAACTTTTATCAGAAAAAAGGCAAGCACATCATCACCAGCAAAACCGAACATAAAGCTGTGCTGGACACCTGCCGTCAGCTCGAGCGTGAAGGCTTTGAAGTCACTTACCTGGCGCCACAGAGCAACGGTATTATTGACCTGAAAGAGCTCGAAGCGGCGATGCGTGATGACACCATCCTGGTTTCCATCATGCATGTAAACAACGAAATCGGCGTGGTGCAGGATATTGCGACCATCGGCGAAATGTGCCGTGCGCGCGGCATCATCTATCACGTTGATGCGACTCAGAGCGTGGGCAAACTGCCTATCGACCTGAGCCAGCTGAAAGTCGACCTGATGTCCTTCTCCGGCCACAAAATCTATGGCCCGAAAGGTATCGGCGCGCTGTACGTTCGTCGTAAACCACGTATCCGCATTGAAGCGCAGATGCACGGTGGCGGACACGAGCGCGGCATGCGTTCCGGTACGCTGCCTGTTCACCAGATCGTGGGCATGGGCGAAGCTTACCGCATTGCGAAAGAAGAGATGGAAACCGAGATGGCGCGCCTGCGCACGCTCCGTAACCGTCTGTGGGACGGCGTGAAAGATATGGAAGAAGTGTATCTGAACGGCGATCTCGAGCAGGGCGCACCCAACATCCTCAACGTGAGCTTCAACTATGTTGAAGGCGAATCGCTGATCATGGCGCTGAAAGACCTGGCGGTCTCTTCCGGTTCTGCCTGTACGTCTGCAAGCCTGGAGCCATCCTACGTGCTGCGCGCGCTGGGTATGACTGACGAGCTGGCACACAGCTCTATCCGTTTCTCTTTAGGTCGTTTCACTACCGAAGAAGAGATTGACTACACCATCAAGCTGGTTCGCAACTCCATCGGCCGTCTGCGTGACCTTTCTCCACTGTGGGAAATGTTCAAGCAGGGCGTGGATCTGAACAGCATTGAATGGTCACATCACTAATCGGTACATAAGGAGAATTCAATCATGGCATACAGCGAAAAAGTTATCGATCATTACGAGAACCCGCGCAACGTTGGCTCTTTTGACAACAGCGACGAGAGCGTAGGTAGCGGTATGGTTGGCGCGCCAGCCTGTGGCGACGTGATGAAGTTGCAGATTAAAGTCAACAATGAAGGTATCATTGAAGACGCGCGCTTCAAGACCTACGGCTGCGGTTCTGCTATCGCGTCCAGCTCCCTGGTCACCGAGTGGGTGAAGGGCAAGTCTCTGGACGAAGCACAGGCAATCAAGAACACGGATATTGCTGAAGAACTCGAACTGCCACCGGTGAAAATTCACTGTTCTATCCTGGCAGAAGACGCGATCAAAGCCGCCATTGCGGATTACAAAAGCAAACGTGAAGCAAAATAATTGAGGTTTGAGTATGTCGATTACCCTTAGCGACAGCGCTGCCGCGCGAGTAAGCTCTTTTCTGGCGAACCGTGGTAAAGGCTTTGGCCTGCGACTGGGCGTACGTACCTCCGGCTGTTCTGGTATGGCTTACGTACTGGAGTTTGTTGACGAACCAGCGTCCGATGACACTGTGTTTGAAGACAAGGGCGTGAAGGTGGTGGTCGATGGCAAAAGCCTGCAATTCCTCAACGGCACTCAGCTGGACTTTGTAAAAGAAGGCCTGAACGAAGGGTTCAAATTCACGAACCCGAACGTCAAAGACGAGTGTGGTTGCGGCGAAAGCTTCCACGTTTAATCGCGCGTCATCCGAAACCCCACCGTGGCTTTATTTGCTACGCGTGGGGTTTGTTCTAACAGGCTACCCCTGAGATTGTTATGGATTACTTCACTCTCTTCGGTTTACCCGCTCAATACCCGATTGATCTCCAGGCGCTGACGATCCGTTTTCAGGACCTGCAGCGTCAGTATCATCCGGACAAATTCGCCAGCGGTACTCAGGCTGAACAACTGGCTGCGGTGTCGCAATCCGCGACCATCAACCAGGCCTGGCAGACGCTGCGCCATCCGCTGGCGCGTGCTGAATATCTGCTTTCGCTCCACGGCTTTGATCTGGCGAGCGAACAACACACCGTACGCGACACGGCGTTTCTGATGGAACAGCTTACGCTTCGCGAAGAGCTGGATGAGATTGAACAGGCCAAAGACGAAGCGCGTCTGGAAGGGTTCATCACGCGCGTGAAGGGCATGTTTGATACCCGCCATCAGCAGATGGTGGCGCAACTGAACAACGAGACCTGGGACGTGGCGGCAGACACTGTGCGCAAACTCCGTTTTCTCGATAAACTGCGAAGCAGTGCTGAACAACTCGAAGAAAAGCTGCTCGATTTTTAATTTCGGAAGCAATTATGGCCTTATTACAAATTAGTGAGCCTGGCTTAAGTGCCGCACCGCACCAGCGTCGTCTGGCGGTGGGTATTGATCTCGGCACCACCAATTCCCTCGTGGCAACCGTGCGTAGCGGCCAGGCGGAGACGCTGGCTGACGAGCAGGGCCGCCATCTGCTGCCTTCCGTGGTCCACTACCAGCAGCAGGGCCACGCGGTGGGCTTTGATGCCCGCACTAACGCCGCGCGCGATCCGGCGAATACCATCAGCTCCGTTAAGCGGATGATGGGCCGCTCGCTGGCCGATATTCAGACCCGTTACCCGCATCTGCCGTATCAGCTGCAGGCCAGTGAAAACGGCCTGCCGATGATTGCGACTGCGGCCGGGCTGCTGAACCCAATTCGCGTATCCGCTGACATCCTAAAAGCGCTGGCGGAGCGTGCCACGGCAACGCTCGGCGGCGATTTAGACGGTGTGGTGATTACCGTTCCGGCCTACTTTGATGACGCACAGCGTCAGGGCACCAAAGACGCCGCGCGTCTGGCGGGCCTGCACGTGCTGCGCCTGCTGAACGAACCGACAGCGGCAGCGATTGCCTACGGCCTCGACTCCGGTCAGGAAGGGGTGATTGCGGTTTACGATCTCGGCGGCGGTACCTTTGATATCTCGATCCTGCGCTTAAGCCGTGGGGTGTTTGAAGTACTGGCGACCGGCGGGGACTCCGCGCTGGGCGGCGATGACTTTGACCATCTGCTGGCGGATTACATTCGTGAGCAGGCGGGCATCAGCGATCGCAGCGATGCCCGCGTACAGCGTGAACTGCTGGATGCGGCCATCGAGGCCAAAATTGCGCTAAGCGATGCTGAGTCAGTCAGTGTGAACGTGGCGGGCTGGCAGGGTGAGATCGCCCGTGAACAGTTTAACGATCTGATCGCCCCCCTGGTGAAACGCACGCTGTTAGCCTGCCGTCGTGCGCTGAAAGATGCCGGCGTTGAGGCGGATGAGGTGCTGGAAGTGGTCATGGTGGGTGGCTCCACCCGCGTACCGCTGGTGCGTGAGCGTGTAGGCGAATTCTTTGGCCGCACGCCGCTGACCTCCATTGACCCGGACAAAGTGGTTGCCGTGGGCGCGGCGATTCAGGCGGATATTCTGGTCGGCAACAAGCCGGACAGTGAAATGCTGCTGCTGGACGTTATCCCGCTGTCGCTGGGTTTAGAGACCATGGGCGGACTGGTGGAGAAAGTCATTCCGCGCAACACCACCATTCCGGTGGCACGTGCGCAGGAGTTCACCACCTTCAAAGACGGTCAGACGGCCATGTCCATTCACGTGATGCAGGGCGAACGCGAACTGGTGCAGGACTGCCGCTCGCTGGCGCGCTTTGCGCTGCGGGGCATTCCGGCGCTGCCTGCGGGCGGGGCGCATATTCGCGTCACCTTCCAGGTGGATGCAGACGGCCTGCTGAGCGTCACGGCGATGGAAAAATCGACCGGTGTCGAATCGTCCATTCAGGTGAAGCCGTCCTACGGCCTGACCGATGGCGAAATCGCCTCCATGATTCAGGACTCAATGAGCTACGCCGAGCAGGATGTGAAGGCGCGTATGCTGGCCGAACAAAAAGTGGAAGCCGCACGCGTGCTGGAAAGCCTGAACGGCGCGCTCGCTGCCGATGCCGCGCTGTTAAGCGCCGCTGAGCGTCAGGTGATTGACGAGGCTGCTACGCACTTAAGCGTGGTCGCCCAGGGCAATGACGCTGACGCAATAGAAGAAGCCATTAAAAACGTTGATAAACAAACCCAGGACTTTGCTGCTCGCCGCATGGACAAATCTGTCCGCGTCGCGCTGAAAGGCCAGTCCGTGGACGAGGTTTAATATGCCAAAGATTGTTATTTTGCCTCATGCGGACCTCTGTCCGGATGGCGCTGTTCTGGAAGCGAAGACCGGTGAAACCATTCTCGATGTTGCCCTGCGTGCAGGTATCGAAGTGGAACACGCCTGTGAAAAATCCTGTGCCTGCACGACGTGCCACTGCATTGTGCGTGAAGGTTTCGACTCGCTTGCCGAGAGCACCGAAGACGAAGATGACATGCTGGATAAAGCATGGGGTCTGGAGCCCGACAGCCGCTTAAGCTGCCAGGCAGCGGTGACCGACGAAGATCTGGTCGTGGAGTTCCCACGCTACACCATCAACCACGCACGCGAGCATTAATATGGGACTGAAGTGGACAGACAGCCGTGAAATCGGCGAAGCGCTCTACGACGCTAACCCGGATCTCGATCCAAAAACCGTACGCTTCACCGATATGCATCAGTGGATCTGCGATTTAGAGGATTTTGACGACGATCCCAACGCATCCAATGAAAAAATTCTGGAGGCGATTCTGTTAGTCTGGTTAGATGAAGCAGAGTAAATCACGTAACGGGCTGCCTTCAGGCGGCCCGTTTGCTAATAAGGATAAATAAAATGACCGAAGCGATGAAGATTACGCTCTCTACGCAACCCGCCGATGCGCGTTGGGGCGAAAAAGCCACTTACAGTATCAACAACGACGGTATTACCCTGCATCTGACGGGCAACGACGATCTGGGCCTGATCCAGCGCGCCGCGCGTAAAATTGATGGGCTCGGCATTAAGCATGTCTCTCTGGCAGGCGAGGGCTGGGACACCGACCGCAGCTGGGCGTTCTGGGCCGGTTATAAAGGGCCAAAAGGCACCCGCAAAATTGAGTGGGCCAACCTTGACGAAGCCGGTCAAAAAGAGCTGGAAAGCCGCCTGACCATTATCGACTGGGTACGTGACACCATTAACGCACCGGCAGAAGAGCTGGGGCCGGAACAGCTGGCACAGCGCGCCGTTGACCTGCTGTGCGGCGTGGCTGGCGACAACATGTCTTATCGCATCACCAAAGGTGAAGACCTGCGCGAGCAGAACTACATGGGCATTCACACCGTGGGTCGTGGCTCTGAGCGTCCACCGGTGCTGCTGGCGCTGGACTACAACCCAACCGGCGATAAAGACGCGCCAGTGTTTGCCTGCCTGGTCGGGAAAGGTATCACCTTCGACACCGGTGGCTACAGCCTGAAGCAGAGCGCGTTCATGGACTCCATGAAATCCGACATGGGCGGGGCGGCAACCATCACTGGTGCGCTGGCGTTTGCGATTACCCGTGGCCTGAAAAAACGCGTGAAGCTGTACCTGTGCTGCGCGGACAACATGGTAAGCGGTAACGCCTTCAAGCTGGGCGACATCATTCGCTACCGCAACGGCAAAAATGTTGAAGTGATGAACACCGATGCAGAAGGCCGTCTGGTGCTGGCTGATGGCCTGATCGACGCTTCTGCCCAGAAGCCAGAGTTGATTATCGATATGGCCACCCTGACCGGCGCGGCAAAAACGGCGCTGGGTAACGACTACCATGCGCTGTTCAGCTTTGACGACAAGCTGGCGGCCCGCCTGCTGGCAAGCGCCGCGGCAGAAAACGAACCGTTCTGGCGTCTGCCGCTGGCGGAGTTCCACCGCAGCCAGCTGCCGTCTAATTTTGCCGAACTGAATAACACCGCGAGCGCGGCATACCCGGCGGGTGCAAGCACCGCAGCTGGCTTCCTGTCCCACTTCGTTGAGAACTATCACGAAGGCTGGCTGCATATCGACTGCTCCGCAACCTACCGTAAAGCGGCAGTTGAGCAGTGGTCTGCGGGCGCGACCGGCCTGGGCGTGCGTACCGTGGCGAACCTGCTGACGGCTGAGTAATGCTTTTTGCCCTCACCCTAACCCTCTCCCACGGGGAGAGGGGATGGTTTGCTCCCTCTCCCTTGAGGGAGAGGGCCGGGGTGAGGGGAAAATTCGACATCTGGAATTGTTATGTCCGAAACCAAAAACGAATTAGAAACCCTGCTGGAACAGGCGGCGACCGAGCCCGCCCACCGTCCGGCATTTTTCCGCACGCTGCTGGAATCCACCGTCTGGGTGCCAGGAACCGCGGCGGAAGGTGAGCAGGTTGTTGAAGATAGCGCGCTGGATCTGCTGCACTGGGAGAAAGACGACGGCACCTCGGTGATCCCGTTCTTTACCTCGCTGGAAGCGCTACAGACCGCCGTTGAAGACGAACAGGCGTTCGTGGTGATGCCGGTGCGCACGCTGTTCGAAATGACGCTGGGCCAGACGCTGTTCCTTAATGCGAAACTGCCGACCGGGAAAGAGTTCACGCCGCGTGAAATCAGCCATCTGATTGGTGAAGAGGGTAACCCGCTCAGTACCCAGGAAGTGCTGGAAGGGGGCGAAACGCTGCTGCTCTCTGAAGTGGCCGAACCGCCAGCGCAGATGATCGATTCCCTGACCACGTTGTTCAAAACCCTGAAGCCGGTAAGACGCGCGTTCCTCTGTTCGATTAAAGAGCAAGCGGATGAACAGCCGGTACTGTTGATTGGTATTGAAGCTGACGGCGATATCGATGAAATCATCCAGGCGACGGGCAGTGTGGCCACTGATACGTTGCCGGGCGATGAGCCAATTGATATCTGCCAGGTGAAGAACGGTGAGAAGGGCATCAGTCACTTTATTACCGAGCACATCACACCGTTCTATGAGCGTCGCTGGGGCGGTTTCCTGCGCGATCTCAAAACCAACCGCATCATCTGATTACAGCGGGGTGACTGTCACCCCGTTGCTTCCAGCAGCAGTAAATCCATCAGCAGTACCAGATTCGACTCAAACGACGTCACCCCTGCGGCTTCCGCGGCGTAATGCACCGCCTCGTCATAGAGAGCGAAGTGCACGTCCGCCATGCCCGCCAGCGTATTGGCCGAGGCGCGGGTAAACGCGACAATCGTCATCCCGACGTTTTTGGCGATCCGCGCTTTATCCAGCACCTGCTCTGTTTCGCCGCTGCGCGAGACGGCAATAAATACCTGATAACGGGCGGCGTTGCTGAGGAAAATGTTCCGGCTGTCACCCGGCCCGGAGATAAACGCCGTTTTCCCCAGCACCTGCAGTTTTTTGGTCAGGTATTCGGCAAACAGATAGGAAAACCCGGCTCCGTAGAGAAAGAAGCTCTCTTTGTGACGCAGCAGGTCGGCAAACTGCAGGCGCTTCTCATCGGTCACCCACTGGAATGTCTGCTGATAGTTGGCAATAAACTGGCTGAACAGCGCAGGCAACTGCGGAAGGGCGTTTCCTTGCGTCGTAATATGCGGCGTGTCGGTGAGGAGCTGTTTGCAGTGCCAGATAAACTCGCTAAACCCGCTGAACCCCAGCTTCTGACACAGCCGCATAATCGTCGCGGTAGAGACAAATGTCGCCTGCGCCAGTTCCCGCACCGTGATGTTGCCCACCAGCAGCGGATGCTCCGTGAGGTGGGCGAGTACGCGATACTCCGCGCGGGTCAGCGATTCCCCGCGCGTTAACAGCGTGGCCAGGCGGTTATCCATTATTTCGCGGGTTCAACCGGCAGATCGTCCCGCGCACCCCACTCACTCCAGGCACCGTCGTACAGCGTGACGTCGTTTACGCCGAGCGTGGCGAGCGCCAGGATCACCACGCAGGCCGTTACGCCGGAACCGCAGCTGGCAATAATCGGACGGTGTAAATCCACGCCCTGACGATCAAAAATCGCGCGTAGCTCATCGGTGGTTTTCAGCTCGCCCTCAAACACCAGATCGCCCCACGGCACGTTCAATGCTCCCGGAATGTGTCCGCGTTTCAGGCCAGGGCGAGGTTCGTCCGCTTCAGCGTTAAAACGTGCGGCAGGACGCGCATCGACGATTTGAGCAGTGTTTTCATGGCTGATGACCAGCACGTCGGTCAGGCGTTTCACCACATTTGCGTCAAACGTCGCGTCAAAATCCCCCTCCGGCAGCGTCACGTCCCCCTGCTGCAGCGGCAGTTCGTCGCGCTTCCAGCCAGCCAGACCCCCCGCCAGAATCGAGACTTTCTCGACGCCGAAGTTTTTCAGCATCCACCACGCGCGCGGGGCAGAGAAGAGGTTACCTTCATCATAAACAACGAGGTGTTTGTCTTTGCTGATGCCCAGCTCGCGCATCGCTACGGAGAAGGCTTCCGGGCGCGGCAGCATGTGCGGCAGAGGGGAGGTGTGATCTGAGAGGGCTTCGATATCAAAAAATACCGCGCCCGGCAGGTGCCCTGCGCGGTATTCACCGGGTACGTCACGATGCTCCTGACCCGGAGGAGCCATACGCGCGTCAATAATCTGCACTTCAGGATCGTCGCCGTGCTCAATCAGCCAGTCGGCGGAGACAAAATATGAGGTGGACATGGGTTGCCTCCATTCTTTTCCGTAAAAAAGGATTGTCGGTGTTTTTTCTGACACCGACAAGCAAACCACGTTCAACTCGCGAGCAAGCCCCTATTTTTTCACCGCTTCGCCGTTCTGCCAGGCTTTTTGCAGCGCAGGCCAGTACTCGCGGTTTGCCTCGATCATCTCATCCAGAATCGCTTTCGCGTGCTCCATGGTCGGCACGGTACGGTTCAGGGTAAATGCCTGCAGCGCTTTCTCATAGCTCCCTTCAATGGTTGCTTCCACCAGCAGTTGCTCAGAGGCGAGCTGCTGTTGCAGCAGCGTCTGATGGAACAGCGGCACCTGGCCCACGCGGACAGGCTCTGGCCCCTCGGAGGTAATATAAGCGGGAACCTCGACGACCGCATCGTACGGCAGATTAGTAATTGCCCCGCGGTTTTCCACCATCACCAGATGACGGCTCCGCAGGTTGAAGGCCAGCGAGCAGGCGACATCGACGATAAACTCGCCGTGAACGCCAACGTGGAAGGCATCCGGCAGGATCCCGGTACGCTTATATTCTTCGGCTGCGGCAAACAGCTTTTTCTCACGCCCGTTCATCACTTCGTTAGCGCGAGTGTAGTCCGGGTTCTGATGCTCAACAATCTGGTTCGGCATCAGGTAGTACTGCAGATACGGGTTCGGCAGATACTCCGGGAAGTTATCCATGATCGGCTTGATGTTGCGCCAGGTTTTCACCCACGACGGATCGGAGTGCTGCGGGTCGGTTTTGGCGGCATCTTCCGTCAGCAGACCAAACTTCGCGATATGTTTACGCAGCTCCGGCAGCTTGTCCTCGCCGTCCACCAACACACGGGTAAACCAGCCGAAGTGATTCAGCCCAAAGTAGTCCACCTCCAGCTTGCGGCGATCGACCCCCAGAATGGCTCCCATGTTACGCATTGCGGCAACCGGCATATCGCAAATATTCAGTACGCGGGCATTTGGCCGCAGGCGACGCACCCCCTCTGCGACGATTGCCGCCGGGTTGGAGTAGTTTACGATCCATGCTTTTTCATGCGCGTAGCGATCCACCAGATCGATAAGCTCGACCATTGGCAGGATCGTACGCAGCCCATAAGCCAGCCCGCCGGGGCCGCAGGTCTCCTGACCAACCACGCCGTGGCGCAGCGGGATCTTCTCATCCTGCTCGCGCATTTTATACTGGCCAACGCGCATCTGGGCGAAGACGAAGTGTGCGCCGCTGAAGGCCACTTCCGGGTCATTGGTGACGGTAAATTTGATGCTCTGGCTGTGGTCGCGGATCACTTTTTCCACCACCGGGGCAATCGTGTTCTGACGCGCCTCGTCGATGTCGTAAAGGCGGATTTCGGCCAGCGGGAAGTCCTGCAGACGCACCATCAGGCTTTTCACAATACCTGGCGTGTAGGTGCTACCGCCGCCAGCAATCGACAGAATGAATGGGGGTGTAAACATCTTTAGCTCCTTTCAGAGAAACGTCTCAACGGCTTCTCGCATTTTTTTGACATGCAGCCCGTAGACCACCTGAACGTTGTTACCTTGTTTGATAATCCCTTTTGCGCCGGTCGCTTTCAGGCGCGGCTCATCAATGATGGCGACATCCTTCACCGTCACACGTAAGCGGGTGTAGCAGTTATCCACCACTTCAATATTTTCCCGGCCGCCCAGACCGACGACGATGGATTCACCCAGCCCGTCGTTATTGCCCTTCGCCTGGTACTCCTGTTTGCTGTAAAGGCGCGTCTCCTGGTCCTCATCTTCACGGCCTGGCGTTTTCATGTTGAAACGCAGGATCAGGAAGCGGAACACCACGAAGTAGAGGGCAAACATGATCAGCCCGACCACGATATACATCGGCCAGTTGGACTTCTCCGTGCCAAGCGGCAGGTTGTAGAGAATAAAATCGATAATCCCATTAGCGCCGATGGCGTGAACACCCAGCAGGGAGAACAGCATCATCCCGATACCCGTCAACACCGCGTGCACCACGAACAGCAGCGGGGCGACAAACAGGAAGGAGAACTCAATGGGCTCGGTGACGCCGACCAGCAGCGAAGTGAGCGCCGCCGGGATCAGAATCGCTTTTGCTGCCGCTTTACGCTCCGGCTTTGCGGTCATGTACATCGCCAGCGCCGCCGCCGGCAGGCCAAACATCTTACTGATGCCGCGCGCATCCCATACCACCGTGCTGCTGAGCTGTTTCACCTCCGGGCAGGCCATCTCCGCGAAGTAAATGTTGCGCGCGCCCTGATAAACCGTACCGCACACCTCTTGCGTGCCGCCCAGTTCGGTATACAGGAACGGGGTATAGACCAGATGATGCAGGCCGGTGGGCACCAGAATGCGCTCAAGGAAGCCGTAGATCGCCACGCCGAACGGACCAGAACCTTTGATGGCAAGCGCCATTGCGCTAATGCCGTGCTGGGCAAACGGCCACAGCTCGCTCATCACTACGCCGAGCAGCATGGAAACGGGCAGCATCACAATGGCGACAAAACAGTGACCAGAGTAAATCGCCATCGCGCCGTTAAACTGTACGCCGGAGTATTTGTTGTACAGGTATCCGGCAAGCGCGCCGGTCAGGATCCCGGCGAACACGCCCATCTCCAGCACCTGAACGCCCAGCACCATGGTCTGCCCGGCGGCTTTCATCTGTGCTGCGGGTGCCAGTTCGCCCTGAAGCTGTAGCGTGACGTTCATGGCGTTGATAAACACCACAAACGTCACCAGCCCAATCAGCGCCGCGTAGCCTTTGTCCCGTGTTGCCAGACCAATCGGGATGCCGACTGCAAACACCAGGGCCAGGTTAACCAGCACCGACACGGCAGATTTGGCGATCAGCTGGCCGATGTTCTGGATCAGCGGATGGCCGAGAAACGGCAGATACTCGGCCAGGTTGCCATTGCCCAGCACATTGCCAAAGGCGATAAACAGACCGACGATCGGTAAAATAAGTACCGGTCCGTACAATGATTTTCCGAAATTTTGTAGGGCGTTCACGGCTCGTTTCATGGCTTTCTCTCTTATTGAACCGCGCACTCGGGGTGCGTCTTGAGCTTAAAACTAGCAGGCTCCCGGCGAGCTTATCCAGCTATCTTCTTGTTTTAAAAACAAATGACGTCAAAGGTAACATGTGACGTTTGACGTTGTGATCGGCGTAACATCACCACGTTGACGATGCGAGCCGCCTTCCAGATTCTAAAAATGGACTTTTTGTATTAACGAAACTTGCGGATAATACTTATCCGGAAGACGACCAACAGGCTCCATGGGCCAGGGACAAAGGATGAAACCGTTTCGCTTAGCCGCGCTCTCTCTTGCGCTGCTCACCACGTTTACGCTTGTCGGCTGTGATAACAGCGACGATAAACCTCAGGCTGCGGCTCCCGCGGCATCTACAGCAACCACACCAAAAGCGGCCGAAAAGCCAGACGCTGACAAGCTGGCAAAACTGGCGGCACAAAGTCAGGGCAAAGCGCTCACTCTGCTTGATGCCTCTGAAGTGCAGCTGGACGGCGCCGCTACGCTGGTGCTGACATTTTCTGTTCCACTGAATCCGGATCAGGATTTCTCGAAAACCGTGCATGTCGTGGATAAGAAAAGCGGCAAGGTTGACGGGGCGTGGGAACTGGCGCCGAACCTGAAAGAGCTTCGTCTGCGCCATCTGGAGCCTAACCGCAATCTGGTCGTCACCGTGGAACGCGATCTGCAGGCGTTAAACAAAGCGACTTTTGGCATCGACTACGAAAAAGCCCTGACCACCCGGGATGTCGAGCCGACGGTCGGCTTCGCCAGCCGCGGGTCACTGCTGCCGGGGAAAGTCGTGGAAGGCTTGCCGGTCATGGCGCTCAACGTCAATAACGTGGACGTGAACTTCTATCGCGTGAAACCGGAGTCGCTGGCTTCATTCGTCAGCCAGTGGGAATACCGTAACTCGCTGACCAACTGGGAATCTGACAATCTGCTGAAGATGGCCGAGTTGGTTTATACCGGTCGTTTCGATCTTAACCCGGCACGCAACACGCGTGAAAAACTGCTGCTGCCGCTGAAAGATATCAAGCCGCTCCAGCAGTCGGGCGTCTATATTGCAGTGATGAATCAGGCAGGGCACTACAACTACAGCAATGCCGCCACGCTCTTCACCTTAAGCGATATTGGGCTGTCCGCTCACCGTTATCATAACCGTCTCGATATCTTCACCCAGAGCCTGGAAAACGGTGCGGCGCAATCCGGTGTAACCGTCACGCTGTTAAACGATAAAGGGCAGACCCTGGCTGAGGCGAACAGCGATGCCGACGGCCATGCAAAGCTCGAAACGGACAAAGAAGCCGCGCTGATCCTTGCCAGTAAAGATGGCCAGACTACGCTGCTTGACCTCAAGCTGCCGGCGCTCGATCTGGCGGAGTTCGACATTGCCGGTAGCCCGGGTTACAGCAAGCAATTCTTTATGTTTGGCCCGCGTGACCTCTATCGCCCAGGCGAAACGGTGGTCCTGAACGGCTTACTGCGCGACAGCGACGGTAAACCGCTGCCCGCGCAGCCGGTGAAGCTGGATGTGCTTCGTCCGGACGGGCAGGTAGCGCGTACCGTCGTCGTCCAGCCGGAGAACGGTCTCTATCGCTTTAACTATCCGCTGGACAGCGGGGCGCAAACCGGCATGTGGCATATCCGCGCCAATACGGGCGATAACCAGCAGCGTCTGTGGGACTTCCATGTCGAAGATTTTATGCCAGAGCGTATGGCGCTGAATCTGAGCGGACAAAAAACGCCGGTTTCACCGCAGGATAACGTCCACTTTAACGTGGTGGGATATTACCTGTACGGCGCACCGGCCAACGGTAATGCCCTGCAGGGGCAGCTCTTTTTGCGTCCACTGCGTGAAGCGGTTCCGGCGCTGCCTGGCTTCCAGTTTGGCGATATCGCCGAAGACAACCTGAGTCGCAGCCTGGATGAAGTGCAGCTTACGCTTGATGAACAGGGGCGTGGGCAGGTCTCTACGGAAAGTCAGTGGAAAGAGGTGCACTCTCCGCTTCAGCTGATCCTGCAGGCCAGCCTGCTGGAATCAGGCGGTCGTCCGGTGACGCGTCGTGCTGAACAGGCTATCTGGCCAGCAGCCGAATTACCGGGTATTCGTCCTCAGTTCGCCAGCAAGGCGGTGTATGATTACCGCACCGATACCACCGTTAACCAGCCTATTGTCGATGAAAACGGCAACGCCAGTTTCGACATTGTCTATGCCGATGCCAGTGGGGCGAAAAAGGCTGTGTCCGGGTTACAGGTGCGCCTGATCCGCGAACGCCGCGACTACTACTGGAACTGGTCAGAAAGCGATGGCTGGCAGTCTCAGTTTGATCAAAAAGATCTCATTGAAGGCGAGCAGGAGCTGACCCTCAAGGCCGATGAAACGGGCAAAGTGACGTTCCCGGTAGAGTGGGGCTCCTATCGTCTGGAAGTGAAAGCGCCTGATGACATGGTCAGCAGCGTACGTTTCTGGGCCGGGTACAGCTGGCAGGATAACAGTGACGGCACGGGAGCCGCGCGCCCCGACCGCGTGACCCTGAAACTGGATAAGCCTTCTTACCAGCCGGGTGACACCATCCAGCTGCATATCGCCGCACCTGCCGCGGGTAAAGGCTATGCGATGATCGAATCCAGCGAAGGGCCGCTGTGGTGGAAAGAGATCGACGTTCCGGCCAACGGACTGGATCTCTCTATTCCGGTAGACAAAGCCTGGAAACGCCACGACCTCTATCTCAGCACGCTGGTGGTTCGCCCTGGCGATAAATCCAAATCCGCCACGCCGAAGCGGGCGGTTGGCCTGCTGCATCTGCCGATGGGGGATGAAAATCGCCGTCTGAATATCGCGCTGGATAACCCGCAGAAAATGCGCCCTAACCAGACGCTTTCCGTGAAAGTAAAAGCCAGCGTGAAAGAGGGCCCGGTACCACAGAAAGTGAACGTGTTGGTCTCCGCGGTGGACAGCGGCGTGCTGAACATTACCGATTACGTCACGCCGGATCCGTGGCAGGCCTTCTTTGGTCAGAAGCGCTATGGCGCGGATATCTACGATATCTACGGCCAGGTGATTGAAGGCCAGGGACGTATGGCCGCGCTGCGTTTTGGTGGTGACGGCGATGAGCTTAAACGCGGCGGTAAGCCGCCGGTGAACCATGTCACCATTATCGCCCAGCAGGCACAGCCTGTGACGCTTGATGCGAATGGTGAAGGGTCCATCACCCTGCCAATTGGAGACTTCAACGGTGAGCTGCGTCTGATGGCGCAGGCCTGGACGGAAGAGGATTTCGGCAGCAGCGAAAGCAAAGTGATTGTGGCCGCGCCGGTCATTACCGAGCTTAATACGCCGCGCTTCCTGGCAAGCGGCGATACCTCACGGTTGACACTGGATCTCACTAACCTGACCGATCAGCCGCAAACGCTAAATGTGGCCTTAACCACGACCGGCAAGCTGTCGCTGGAAGGGGCACAGCCGCAGCCTGTCAAACTGCCACCGGGTGCGCGCAGCACGCTGTTTATTCCGGTGCGTGCACTGGAAGGTTACGGTGACGGCGAAGTGACGGCGCAGGTAACAGGACTTCAGCTGCCTGGCGAGACCTTCGCTCCGCAGCAGAAGAGCTGGAAAATCGGCGTCCGTCCTGCGTTCCCGGCGCAGACGGTGAATACCGGGGCCATGCTGAACCCGGGTGAGTCCTGGACTGCGCCAGGGCAGCATATCAACGGCTTCTCTCCCGCTACATTGCAGGGACAACTGCTGCTTAGCGGCAAACCGCCGCTTAATCTGGCGCGCTATATCCGTGAGCTGCAGGCATATCCTTATGGCTGTCTTGAACAAACCACCAGTGGCCTGTTCCCGTCGCTCTATACCAACGCGTCACAGCTGAAGGCGCTTGGCATTAAAGGCGACACGGACGACAAACGTCGTGCTGCCATTGATATTGGCATCTCCCGCCTTCTGCAGATGCAGCGTGATGACGGTGGTTTTGCGCTCTGGGATAAAAACGGTCCGGAAGAGTACTGGCTGACTGCCTATGTCACTGACTTCCTGGTGCGTGCCGGTGAGCAGGGCTACAGCGTGCCGACGGATGCGGTCAATAATGCCAATAGCCGACTGCTCCGCTACCTGCAGGATCCGGGCATGATGTCCATCCGCTACAGCGACGATACCCAGGCCAGCAAATTTGCCGTGCAGGCCTATGCCGCACTGGTACTGGCGCGCCAGCAAAAAGCCCCGCTGGGTGCGTTGCGTGAAATCTGGGATCGTCACGGGCAGGCGGCTTCCGGTCTGCCGCTGATGCAGCTCGGTATGGCACTCAAACTGATGGGGGATGCCCCGCGCAGCCAGCAGGCGCTGGATCTGGCCCTCAAAACGCCGCGCAACGACAGCAGAAACTGGATGGCGGATTACGGTAGCGCACTTCGTGATAACGCGCTGATGCTCTCCCTTCTGGAGGAGTACAAGCTGCTGCCGGATGCGCAAAATAGGCTGCTGAATGCCCTGTCTGAACAGGCCTTCAGCCAGCGCTGGCTGTCTACGCAGGAGAGTAACGCGCTGTTCCTGGCCGGACGTTCGCTACAAACTCTGTCCGGAGCATGGCAGGCGGAAACCTCACTCTCGGGTAGCGCATTGAGCGGTGACAAGGCGCTGGTGCAGAATATGAATGGCGATCAGCTTGGTGCGCTGCAGGTGACCAACACCGGCACGGCACCGCTGTGGGTGCGTCTGGATAGCACCGGTTACCCGGACTCAGCCCCTCAGCCATCCTCGAATGTTCTGCAGATTGAACGCCATATTCTGGCAACCGACGGCAGTTCGAAATCGCTCTCTTCGCTGAAGAGCGGTGAGCTGGTGCTGGTATGGCTGGAAGTGAAGGCCAGCCAGAACGTGCCGGATGCGCTGGTGGTGGATCTCCTCCCGGCGGGTCTGGAGCTGGAGAACCAGAACCTGGCGAGCAGCAGCGCCAGCCTGCAGGACAGCGGCAGCGAAGTGCAGAACCTGCTTAGCCAGATGCAGCAGGCGGATATTCAGCATATGGAGTTCCGCGACGACCGCTTTGTGGCCGCAGTGCCGGTGAACGAAGGGCAGCCGGTTACGCTGGTTTATCTGGCGCGCGCCGTGACGCCGGGAACGTACCAGGTACCGGTGCCGCTGGTGGAGTCCATGTATGTTCCGCAGTGGCGGGCAACGGGTGCGGCCAGTGGCCCGCTGATTGTTGTACCGTAATATGTCAGTTGCACGTCTGATACGCTCCCGCTGGCTGTGGCTGGCGGGGGCGCTTCTCATTTTATGGGGGCTGATTGTCGCCGCCGACCGCCTCTGGCCGTTGCCGCTGAAAGAGGTTAACCCCGCCCGGGTGGTGGTGGATGAGAAGGGCACGCCGCTCTGGCGTTTTGCCGACAGCGAAGGGATCTGGCGTTATCCGGTCACGATTGAAGAGGTCTCTCCTCGCTATCTTGAGGCCCTGATCCAGTATGAAGATCGCTGGTTCTGGGAGCATCCAGGCGTGAATCCTTTCTCTGTGCTGCGCGCCGCCTGGCAGGATCTGACGTCCGGTAAGGTTGTCTCCGGCGGCAGTACACTGACCATGCAGGTTGCGCGTCTGCTGGATCCGCATCCGCGCACCTTTGGCGGTAAAATTCGTCAACTCTGGCGGGCGATGCAGCTTGAATGGCATCTCTCCAAGCGCGAGATCCTCACCCTCTACCTCAACCGCGCCCCGTTTGGCGGGACGCTCCAGGGAATAGGTGCCGCAAGCTGGACCTATCTGGGTAAACCGCCATCACAGCTCAGCTATTCCGAAGCGGCCCTGCTGGCGGTGCTACCTCAGGCCCCCAGCCGTTTACGCCCGGACCGCTGGCCAGCGCGGGCGGAGGCGGCGCGCAACAAAGTGCTCGACCGGATGGTAACGCAGGGCGTCTGGTCAGCCCGACAGGTTAACGAATCCCGTGAAGAGCCGGTATGGCTGGCTCCCCGGCAGATGCCCCAGCTGGCGCCGCTCTTCGCACGCATGATGCTGGGAAAAAGCCGTGATACCAAAATTGTCACCACTCTGGATGCCGCCTTACAACGGCAGCTGGAAGAGCTGGCAATGAACTGGAAATCCCGCCTGCCGGCGCGCAGTTCGCTGGCGATGATCGTCGTGGATCATACCAATATGAAAGTGCGCGGCTGGGTCGGTTCGGTGGATATTAACGATGACACCCGCTTCAGCCATGTGGATATGGTGAATGCGATTCGATCCCCGGGATCGGTACTGAAACCTTTTATCTACGGTATGGCGCTCGACGATGGACTGATCCATCCCGCTTCGCTGCTTCAGGATGTCCCCAGGAAAACCGGTGATTATCGTCCCGGTAACTTTGACAGCGGATTCCATGGGCCGGTGAGCATGAGCGAAGCGCTGGTGCGCTCCCTTAATCTGCCTGCCGTGCAGGTGCTGGAGGCGTACGGGCCTAAGCGTTTTGCCGGCATGCTCAGCAACGCAGGGTTGCCGCTTATTTTGCCTGCGGGGGCGCAGCCAAATCTGTCGTTGATCCTGGGCGGGGCGGGAGCGCGGCTGGCTGATATTACTGCTGCCTACAGCGCTTTTGCCCGCCACGGTAAAGCGGGAAGGCTGCGCTTGCAGCCAGGTGATACGCTGGTTGAACGTCCGCTGTTGTCACCCGGCTCGGCCTGGATTATTCGCCGTATTCTGGCGAATGAAGCCCAACCGTTACCGGATAACGCACTGCCGCAGGTTGCGCCGCTGGCATGGAAAACGGGCACCAGCTACGGCTATCGCGATGCCTGGGCCATTGGCCTGAATGCGCGTTACGTGATTGGCATCTGGACCGGAAGGCCAGACGGCACGCCCGTGGCGGGACAGTTTGGTTTTGCCAGTGCCGTGCCGCTGTTAAATCAGGTGAATAACCTGCTTCAGTCGCGCTCAACGATAGACGAAGCGCGCCTGCCACTCGATCCGCGCCCGGAAAGCGTCGGGCGAGGCGTGATCTGCTGGCCTGGTGGGCAATCGTTGCCGGAGGGCAGTGAAAACTGCCGTCGACGCCTGTCGACCTGGCTGCTGGAAGGGAGTGAGCCGCCGACGCTGTTGCTGCCGGAGCAGGAGGGCATCCGCGGGATCCGTTTCCCGATCTGGCTGGATAAAACTGGCAAACGCGTTGCGGCAGATTGCCCGGATGCCACAGAGAAAGTGCTGGACGTCTGGCCGCTACCCCTGGAGCCGTGGCTGCCTGCAGCAGAAAAAAGAGCGGCACGTCTTCCGGCACCTTCAACGGTTTGTCCACCGCTGGATGATAACAATGCGGCACCGCTAATGATTTCGGGTGTCAGAGAGGGGGCGGTCATTAAACGTCTTCCGGGTGAGGACAATGTGACAATTTCCGTCACGACCAGCGGGGGAGAAGGGCAGCGATGGTGGTTTTTAAATGGCGAGCCTCTTGAACATAAAAATCGGAATTTTTCAATGCAGTTATCTTTGCCCGGTAAATATCAATTAGTTGCCATGGATGAGGCCGGGAAATTGGCTACGCTTAATTTTGAATTAAGCCGCTAACCCCTACTCCCTATTAATTAGCTTGATAATAATCAATGTTCGTTCCTGCGAAAAAACGAGAATGCGTTTTTATTTGAAGGAATGAGCAATGACAAAAATAAAAAGCCAGGGAGACGGCCTTTTACCCGCTGTATCCCGACGTCAGTTTATCCAGGCCGGGTCGGCGCTTGCTGCCCTGCCGTTTGTCGCCCGCGTTGGCAAAGCAAAGGCGAGTGAAGGCACCGCCGCACAAGACGAGCCTGCGGAAAACATTATTCAGACCTGCAGCACATTTGACTGCGGGGGGAAGTGTGATATTCGGGCCCACGTCAACGATGGCGTGGTGACCCGAATTTCTACGCGCCCGGATAATGAGCTGGATCCGCAAATGCCGGTGATGCGCGCCTGCGTTCGTGGCCGGGCTTACCGGAAATTTGTTTACCATCCTGACCGTTTAAAATATCCGATGAAACGCGTGGGTAAGCGCGGTGAAGGAAAATTTGAACGTATTTCGTGGGATGAAGCTACCACGCTTATTGCCGAACGGTTAAAAACGATCACGCAACAATATGGCGCAGCCTCGCGCTATGTTCATGTGGGTACGGCGGTTTCCGGGGGCACCTTTTCCGGGGATAAGATGGTCCGTCGTTTGCTCAACTTAACCGGCGGATACCTTGAAAGCTATCATTCGGTCAGTATGGGCAATACAGCTGCCGCGACGCCTTACACCTACGGCACCGCCGCCAGCGGCAGTTCGCTGGATACACTGCAGGATACCCGGCTGGTGATCCTCTGGGGTCATAACCCAACGGAGACCATTTTTGGTCACAGCAACCACTATTTCCAGAGGATGAAGCAAAACGGCACGCGTTTTATCGTGGTCGATCCACGCTACTCAGATACCGTTTCATCCCTTGCCGATCAATGGATCCCCTTATTACCGACGACCGATAACGCGCTGATGGACGCGATGATGTACGTTATCGTCACGGAAAACCTGCACGATCGTGAATTTATTCAGCGCTATACGCTGGGCTTCGATGAAGCCTCAATGCCTGAAGGTGTGCCCGCCAACGAGTCTCTTGTCGCCTATCTGACCGGTGCGAAAGATGGAGTGGTGAAAACTCCCGAATGGGCAGAGCAAATTACCCATGTGCCAGCGCAGACCATCCGGCAGCTGGCACGCGACTATGCCACAACAAAACCTGCCGCGTTAATTCAGGGCTGGGGTCCACAGCGCCACAACTGCGGCGAACGCACCGCGCGTGGCTCTACGCTGCTGGCAACGCTGACGGGCAATGTTGGCGTAAAAGGTGGGTGGGCTGCAGGATATGGTGGTTGTGCCAACCGGAAATTTGCGGTCGGTCCTGACATGCCGGATAACCCGGTCAAAGCAAAAATATCGGTGATGAACTGGGTTCAGGCCGCTGACGATGCCTCACAGGTCACACCGGATGTCGGCCTGAAGGATGCTGAAAAGCTCGACAGTAATATCCGCATTCTGTTTTCTCTGGCGGGTAACTATCTTGCTAACCAGAACCCCGATCTGCACCAGGCGACACGGGTACTGGAAGACGAGTCGAAAATTCAGTTCATCGTGGCAAGCGATCTCTTCATGACGCCGAGTGCCCGCTATGCCGATCTTCTGCTGCCGGAAACCAGCTTTATGGAACGCTGGAATATCGGTGAAACCTGGGGGACCGCAAGCTATCTGATCCTGTCGGAAAAGCTGATCAAACCCGAATTTGAACGCCGTTCAGACTATGACTGGCTGCGCGAAGTAGCCGCTAAGCTGGGTATCGAACCGGCCTTCAGCCAGGGGCGGGATGAAAAGGCGTGGATTGAACACATATGGGAGCAGACACGCCTGGCGATGCCAGAGGAAAACTTGCCTGACTTCGCGACGTTGCAAAAGACGCGGCAACATCTCTTCAAAAGCGCACCGTATGTCGCTTTTGAGGACAATATTCGCGACCCGCAAAATCATCCCTTCCCGACGCCCTCCGGAAAAATTGAGATCTTCTCGAAGCGTCTTTACGACATGCATCACCCGGAAATCCCTGCGCTGTCGCATTACGTGCCAGCCCATGAAGGACCGGAGGATGAACTGGCGAAGACGTTCCCGCTACAGCTCATTACCTGGAAGGGGAAAAACCGCGCCAACTCCACTCAGTATGCCAACCCATGGCTGATTGAGGTTCAGCAGCAAAAGTTATGGATTAACCCACAGGACGCGCAAAAACGCGGTATTGCGCAGGGAGATACCGTGCGTATTCACAATGCACGGGGGATATGTGAAATCCCGGCCGAAGTCACGCCGCGCATCATTCCTGGCGTTGTTGCCATGCAGGCTGGCGCCTGGTGGCAGCCGGACGAGCGGGGCATTGATAAAGGTGGCTGCGCGAACGTGCTCAGCTCCGCCCGCATTACCGCACTTGCGAAAGGGAATTCTCATCAAAGCATGCTGGTGGAGGTAGCAAAAGCATGAGTCAGTTTAAACACTACGCGCCGGTGAGCGACAAACAGCTGGGCTTCTATATCGACTCATCCCGCTGCTCGGGCTGCAAGGCCTGCCAGGTGGCGTGCAAAGATAAAAACAACCTTGAACCCGGGCGTCGTTTCCGTCGCGTGTACGAAATCAACGGCGGGAATTTCATCCCAACCGGCCAGGGCGGCGTCAGCAATAACGTTTTTGCCTACACACTTTCTGTCTCCTGCAACCACTGTGCGGATCCTGTCTGCACCAAAAACTGCCCGACCACCGCGATGCATAAGCGTCCGGGTGACGGCATCGTGCGCGTCGATACGGATAAGTGCGTCGGCTGTGGATACTGTGCGTGGTCATGCCCCTATGGCGCGCCGCAGCTCAACGAGCAGACCGGGCAGATGTCCAAATGCGATTTTTGCGTGGATCTGCAGGCGAAAGGCGAACAACCTGTCTGCGTGGCAACCTGTCCCCTTGAAGCGATCAAATTCGGGCCGATTGATGAACTTCGGGCGAAATACGGTGTGGTCTGTGACGTGAAGGGATTGCCTGATTCCTCCATCACCAAACCGAACCTGGTGATCAAAGCACATCAGGGCGCAGAGAAAGAGGGGACACGTCATGCATGAGTTACCGTTGCTGATTTTTACCCTGTTCCTTCAGGGATCGGTAGGCGTTACGCTCTGGCTGGCGCTCGGAGGCGCGCAGGCTTTGCCGCGTAACGCGCTGCTGCCTGCTGCCGGGGCATTCGTGCTGGCCTGCCTGGGGCTGCTCGCCTCGACGCTGCATATGGGCTACCCGCTCAATGCTCTCAACGCGCTGCGCCACGTATCCAGCTCCTGGCTGAGCCGTGAGATTGTATTTGCCAGCCTTTATCTTGCGGCGCTTGGTCTTGCGACGCTGCTGATGTTCGCGAAAAAACCAGGCTGGAAGCCGCTTCTGGCGGTGGCGGGTCTTGTCGGGCTGGTGGACGTGTTCTGCATGGCGCAGATTTATATCCATACGTCGGTTGTCACCTGGCAGCACATCAACACGCTGGTGCTGTTCATCGGCTCGGTGGGAATCATTGGCTCAGCCTGCGTGGCCGTTGGGGCGCCTTCCCGGATTAACCTGCGCGCGGCGGTTGTGATTATTACGCTGCTGGTGCTTGTGCGTCTGGTGATGCAGCCCGTCTGGCTGGCAGACATTACAGCCATGGACAACACCGTGGTGACACTCCCTCACGCTCCGTTACGGATGCTGGAGCAACTGCGCACGGTGCATCTGCTGAGCTGGTGCGTTTCCGTTGCGGGCATGCTGTGTTTTGCCGCGGGCGGTCTGAAGGCCGCGCGAGGCCCGGTGCTGCTGGGCAGCGCATTACTGATTGTGGGTGAGCTAATGCTGCGCTTCGTTTTCTTCAGTATTGGCTGATGGCCGGATTAACGCTTATCCCGGCGATGGACGTGACGCATGCTTGCGTTCGTCGCCGTTTCCGCCATGCCTCCTGCCACGCCTGTGCGGACGCTTGCCCTGTGCAGGCGTTCTCTTTTACGGACTCGGGCGTTCTGATTGATGACAGCCGATGTATTGAATGCGGTGACTGCCTGTTTGTCTGCCCAGCCGGAGCCATTACCGGCATCGTACCGCGAAAACGCTTTTTGCGTGGAGATACGCTTGTCGGGCCGTTTGCGGAACGCGCACCTGGAGTGAATGAGCTGCTACTGTGGCACGCGCAATACCGCGTTCGTTTTATCAGTATTGAGGTGGAGCATCATCCTGACTGGCTGCTGACGCTTGCCCGGCTTAATCTTACGCTTCGCCGACGCGGTGAAGCGGCGTGGGCATTTAAGCTCATCCCGCACAACGAGGTGAATCTCGCCCGCCGTGCGCTAATGCACGTTCCCCGCGAGGATGTTCGTGCCTGTTGCGTCATGCCCGGCCTGCCTGAGTTGCGAAGGGCTTTTCCCGCGTTTAGCGAGGCAGAGATCGCTCTCGACGCCGGAAAGTGCGTGCTGTGCGGGGCGTGCTGGCGAAGCTGTCAGGAAAAGGCGATTCGTTTTGAGAGCGCCAGTCTGAGGGTGGAAACCGAATATTGCACCGGTTGCGGTGGTTGTGAAGCGGTTTGCCAGCATGCGGCGATAAAAGTGACACAAACAGAGGGAATAGCGAAAACGGTAACCATGCCCGCATATGAGGCCAATTGCCAGACGTGCCGTCGTCGGTTCTGGTCATTTACGCCTGAAGAAAAGCAGTGCCCGCTCTGTTTCCACCATCACTACGGGATGCGAAATCTGTCCTGTTGCTAATCTTCGTCTCATTTTAAAAAAATGTTATGTATAACCATAGGCAATGGCGCTATTGCTCTTTATAATCCGCGCCACACCATACTCAGGTATGCAAAAACAACAGAACATTTTACAGAGGTTATCAATGGCTATTGAACGTACTTTTTCCATCATCAAACCAAACGCGGTGGCAAAAAACGTTATTGGCAGCATCTTCGCTCGCTTTGAATCAGCAGGGTTTAAGATCGTTGGCACCAAAATGCTGCATCTGACCGTTGAGCAGGCTCGCGGTTTCTACGCTGAGCATGAAGGTCGCCCATTCTTTGACGGTCTGGTTGAGTTCATGACCTCTGGCCCGATCGTTGTATCCGTGCTGGAAGGCGAAAATGCGGTACAGCGTCACCGTGACCTGCTGGGTGCAACCAACCCGGATAACGCGCTGGCAGGTACGCTGCGCGCTGACTACGCTGACAGCTTCACCGAGAACGGCACCCACGGTTCTGACTCTGTTGAATCTGCAGCGCGCGAAATCGCTTTCTTCTTCGCAGAAGGCGAAGTGTGTCCACGTACCCGTTAATTTAACGGTTTCGTTTACACATTATTTTCGTAAATGCCACGTGCAAACGTGGCATCCCTGCGCCAGACTTTGTACAATGCAACGCCCCGGACGAGCAGAACGCTTTCCGGGGCGTTTCTTTTCAACCCTCCATGGGCCATAACGTGTAACAACGAGGCCGGAAAATATTATGTCTGAATTAGTGAATACCTCCGAAGTCGCCACGCCTGCGGTTCCAAATAAAAATGGAAAAATTAACCTGCTGGATCTGAACCGTCAGCAGATGCGCGAGTTCTTTAAAGAGTTGGGCGAGAAGCCGTTTCGTGCCGATCAGGTCATGAAATGGATGTACCACTATTGCAGCGACAATTTTGATGACATGACTGACATCAACAAAGTGCTGCGCAACAAGCTTAAAGAAGTGGCTGAAATCCGCGCACCGGAAGTGGTGGAAGAACAACGCTCTTCAGATGGCACCATCAAATGGGCGATTGCCGTTGGCGATCAGCGTGTTGAAACCGTGTATATCCCGGAAGACGATCGCGCCACGCTGTGCGTCTCTTCTCAGGTTGGCTGTGCGCTGGAGTGCAAATTCTGCTCAACCGCGCAGCAAGGTTTTAACCGTAACCTGCGTGTATCGGAAATCATTGGCCAGGTCTGGCGTGCCGCGAAAATCGTTGGCGCGGCGAAAGTGACCGGAACCCGCCCAATTACCAACGTGGTGATGATGGGGATGGGTGAACCGCTGCTGAACCTGACTAACGTGGTTCCGGCAATGGAAATCATGCTGGACGATTTCGGTTTTGGCCTCTCCAAACGTCGCGTGACGCTCTCTACGTCAGGCGTGGTGCCGGCTCTGGATAAGCTGGGCGACATGATTGACGTGGCACTGGCCATCTCTCTGCATGCGCCAAACGATGAAATCCGTGACGAAATTGTGCCGATCAACAAAAAGTACAATATCGAAACCTTCCTTGCGGCGGTGCGTCGCTACCTGGAAAAATCCAACGCCAACCAGGGCCGCGTAACCATCGAGTATGTGATGCTCGACCACGTGAACGACGGTACCGAGCATGCGCATGAACTGGCTGCACTGCTGAAAGATACGCCGTGCAAAATTAACCTGATCCCATGGAACCCGTTCCCGGGAGCGCCGTATGGCCGCAGCTCGAACAGCCGTATCGACCGTTTCTCGAAGGTGTTGATGGAGTACGGTTTCACCACCATCGTGCGTAAAACCCGTGGTGATGATATCGATGCCGCATGCGGTCAGCTGGCGGGTGATGTGATTGACCGAACCAAACGTACCCTGCGTAAACGCATGCAGGGCGAGACGATTGCGGTCAAAGCTGTTTGATTATTATGCAATCACGGCGCATTATTGCGCCGTGAAGCATAATCTTACTGAATAATCAGTCAGATTCGTGATGACTGAGTAATAATTACGGTGCGTTTCATACGACTTTCGGGCAGTATGTAACGACGTAACAACAGTTTAGCTTCACGGGCAGGGCGCACTGTCATCTCCGGGCTGACAGTCTTATACTGACTGTTCAAGGTTAACTGACCAGAAGTTTCGCGGTGCGGGTGGCATTGTGACTCACCGGCACCTGAACCCTTATTTTTCACGTACCAGTAGTTGTAGCGAATGAATACTGAAGCCACTCACGACCAACATGAAGCACTCTCCACTGGCGTTCGTCTTCGCAACGCCCGTGAACAACTCGGACTCAGCCAGCAAGCCGTTGCAGAACGCTTGTGCCTGAAGGTTTCCACGGTTCGCGATATTGAAGAAGATAAGGCACCTGCCGATCTGGCTTCAACATTCTTGCGCGGGTATATCCGCTCTTACGCAAAACTGGTGCACATCCCCGAAGACGAATTACTGCCAATGATGGAGAAGCAGGCACCGGTTCGTGCAGCCAAAGTTGCACCGATGCAGAGCTTCTCTTTGGGCAAACGTCGTAAAAAACGTGATGGCTGGCTGATGAGCTTCACCTGGCTGGTGCTGTTTGTGGTGGTCGGCCTGACCGGCGCATGGTGGTGGCAAAACCACAAGGCGCAGCAGGAAGAGATCACCACGATGGCCGATCAATCCTCTGCCGAACTTAACCAGGCCGGAAACGGTAACGCGCAGAGCGTTCCACTGAGCACTGAAAGCGCGGCAACGTCCAGCGAGCCACAAACCGCGACGACCGATACGCCAGCTACCGACGCTGCGCAGACCCCAGCGGCAACGGCTAACACGTCAGCGCCTCAGACGCAGGCTCCAGCGCAGGATCAAAACGCGGTGGTTGCACCTTCTCAGGCTCCTGTGGATACCGCAACGAACGCACCGGCGGCGAACACCGCTGCACCTCTGCCGACCGATCAGGCAGCTGTCGCAACGCCCGCGGTTGACCCTAACGCGCTGGTGATGAATTTCACTGCTGACTGCTGGTTAGAAGTCACTGACGCAACAGGTAAAAAACTGTTCAGCGGCCTGCAGCGTAAAGATGGCACGTTAAACCTAACCGGTCAGGCACCGTATAAACTTAAAATCGGCGCTCCGGCAGCGGTACAGATCCAGTATCAAGGAAAACCTGTCGATCTGAGCCGCTTTATCAGAACTAACCAGGTTGCACGTCTTACCGTTAATGCCGAACAATCAGCAGCACAGTAACAGACGGGCTACGCGGGAGATTTTTCATGCATAACCAGGCTCCGATTCAACGTAGAAAATCAAAACGGATTTACGTTGGGAATGTGCCAATCGGCGATGGGGCGCCTATCGCCGTCCAGTCGATGACCAATACGCGCACCACGGATGTGGAAGCGACGGTCAACCAAATCAAAGCCTTAGAACGCGTAGGCGCGGACATTGTTCGCGTCTCCGTGCCGACCATGGACGCCGCAGAGGCGTTCAAACTGATCAAACAGCAGGTCAGTGTGCCGCTGGTTGCAGACATCCACTTCGACTACCGCATTGCGCTTAAAGTTGCCGAATACGGCGTCGACTGCCTGCGTATCAACCCAGGCAACATCGGTAACGAAGAGCGTATCCGCATGGTGGTGGACTGCGCACGCGATAAGAACATCCCCATCCGTATCGGCGTGAACGCCGGTTCTCTGGAAAAAGATCTGCAGGAAAAATACGGCGAACCCACGCCGCAGGCGCTGCTTGAATCCGCGATGCGCCACGTTGATCATCTGGATCGTCTTAACTTCGATCAGTTCAAGGTCAGCGTAAAAGCCTCCGATGTCTTCCTGGCGGTAGAGTCCTATCGTCTGCTGGCAAAGGAGATCGATCAGCCCCTGCACCTTGGGATCACCGAAGCGGGTGGCCTGCGCAGTGGCTCTGTCAAATCAGCCATTGGCCTTGGTCTGCTGCTCTCGGAAGGGATCGGCGACACCCTGCGCGTTTCGCTGGCGGCCGATCCGGTCGAAGAGATCAAAGTTGGCTTCGACATCCTGAAATCACTGCGTATCCGCGCACGTGGGATCAACTTCATTGCCTGTCCAACCTGTTCACGTCAGGAGTTTGACGTCATCGGAACCGTGAATGCCCTGGAGCAGCGTCTTGAAGACATCATCACCCCAATGGACGTCTCCATCATCGGTTGTGTGGTGAATGGCCCGGGTGAAGCGCTGGTGTCAACGCTGGGCGTCACCGGCGGTAACAAGAAAAGTGGTCTCTATGAAGATGGCGTTCGTAAAGATCGTCTGGATAATAGTGATATGATCGACCAGCTTGAAGCGCGCATTCGTGCCAAAGCGTCGATGATGGACGAAGCGCAGCGCATCAGCGTTCAGCAGGTTGAAAAATAACGTGATGGGAAGCGAAGTGCTTCCCATGTATGATTGAACCCATTCTTTGGGTTCTTTTTTGTATATAGAAAGAGAATAAACGTGGCAAAAAACATTCAAGCCATCCGCGGCATGAACGATTATCTGCCTGGCGAAACCGCCATCTGGCAGCGCATTGAAGGCACACTGAAACAGGTGCTCGGCAGCTACGGTTACAGCGAAATCCGTTTGCCGATTGTAGAGCAGACCCCGTTATTCAAACGCGCGATCGGCGAAGTGACCGACGTGGTTGAAAAAGAGATGTACACCTTTGAGGACCGCAACGGCGACAGCCTGACGCTGCGTCCTGAAGGTACGGCGGGCTGCGTACGCGCCGGCATCGAACATGGTCTCCTGTACAATCAGGAGCAGCGCCTGTGGTATATCGGCCCGATGTTCCGCCACGAACGTCCGCAGAAAGGTCGTTATCGCCAGTTCAACCAGCTGGGTGTAGAAGTGTTTGGCCTGCAAGGCCCCGACATTGACGCTGAGCTGATCATGCTGACCGCCCGCTGGTGGCGCGCGCTGGGCATCTCTGAGCACGTCTCTCTTGAGCTGAACTCTATCGGCTCTCTGGAAGCGCGTGCCAACTACCGCGATGCACTGGTGGCGTTCCTTGAAGAGCACAAAGAGAAGCTGGACGAAGACTGCAAACGTCGTATGTACAGCAACCCGCTGCGCGTGCTTGATTCCAAAAATCCGGACGTGCAGGCGCTGCTGAACGATGCGCCTGCATTAGGCGATTATCTGGACGACGAGTCTCGCGAACACTTTGCTGGTCTTTGCAAACTGCTCGAAGCAGCAGGCATTGCCTATACCGTTAATCAGCGCCTGGTGCGCGGTCTGGACTACTATAACCGTACCGTGTTTGAGTGGGTTACCACCAGCCTCGGTTCGCAGGGCACCGTGTGTGCTGGCGGCCGTTATGACGGTCTGGTTGAGCAGCTTGGCGGCCGTGCCGCGCCTGCGGTTGGCTTCGCAATGGGCCTTGAGCGACTTGTTTTGCTGGTTCAGGCAGTTAATCCGGAATTTAAAGCAGATTCCGTTGTCGATATATACCTGGTGGCCTCAGGCGCGGAAACGCAGTCTGCGGCGATGCAGCTTGCTGAACGCGTGCGCGATGCACTGCCGGAGGTTAAGCTGATGACCAACCATGGCGGCGGCAACTTCAAAAAACAGTTTGCTCGTGCCGATAAGTGGGGCGCAAGTATTGCACTGGTGCTGGGTGAGTCCGAAGTGGCCAACGGCGAAGTGGTAGTGAAAGACCTGCGCTCTGGTGAGCAGACAACGGTAACGCAGGACGGCGTTGCGGCGCACTTGCGCACTCTATTGGGCTAAGGAGAAGGACTGCGTGGAAATTTACGAGAACGAACACGACCAGGTCGACGCGATCAAACGCTTCTTTGCTGAAAACGGCAAAGCGCTGGTTGTTGGGGTTATTTTAGGTGTAGGTGCATTGATTGGCTGGCGCTACTGGAACAATCATCAGGCGGATTCCGCGCGCGGCGCGTCTCTGTCCTATGAAAATACCGTGAGCGCCATTCGTGCCGATCAGCCGCAAACGCTGACGGCAGCAGAGAAATTTGCCGCTGACAACAAAAACACCTACGGTGCGCTGGCCGCGCTGGAAGTGGCTCAGCAGTACATCGACAAGAACGAACTGGATAAAGCGGCTGCCCAGCTGTCGCAGGGGCTTGCGGCCGCCAGCGATGACAACCTGAAAGCGGTTATCAATCTGCGCCTGGCCCGTATCCAGGTTCAGCAGAAAAAAGCTGATGAAGCGCTGAAAACGCTCGATACCATCAAAGGCGAAGGTTTTGCTGCCATCGTTGCCGATCTGCGCGGTGAAGCACTGCTGAGCAAAGGTGATAAAGCGGGCGCGCGTAAAGCGTGGCAAGCTGGTGTAGATAGCAATGCATCCCCTGCGCTGAGCGAAATGATGCAGATGAAAATAAATAATTTGTCCGTCTGAGAGGGACCCGATGCAATTGCGTAAATTACTTCTGCCAGGACTGCTTTCTGTTACGTTATTGAGTGGCTGTTCACTGTTCAGTGGCGAAGAAGACGTTGTGAAAATGTCCCCGCTGCCGACGGTTGAAAACCAGTTTACCCCGTCAACCGCGTGGAGTACTTCCGTGGGGGATGGAATTGGTGATTTCTATTCCAACCTGCACCCGGCTTTTGCTGACAGCGTTATCTATGCGGCTGACCGTAAAGGTACCGTAAAAGCGCTTAACGCCGATGACGGAAAAGAAGTGTGGTCCGTTAACCTGGCGGAAAAAGACGGCTGGTTCTCCCGTAAACCTGCACTGCTGTCTGGCGGCCTGACCGTTGCCGGTGGTCACGTATACGTGGGAAGCGAAAAAGCACAGGTCTATGCCCTGAACACCAGCGACGGTTCTGTTGCCTGGCAAACCACGGTTGCCGGTGAGTCTCTGTCTCGTCCGGTGGTGAGCGACGGCCTGGTGCTGATCCACACCAGCAACGGCCAGCTGCAGGCGCTGAACGAAGCCGATGGTCTGGTGAAGTGGACCGTCAACCTGGATATGCCATCACTCTCCCTGCGCGGCGAATCTGCCCCGGCGACAGCCTTTGGTGCTGCCATTGTGGGTGGTGATAACGGTCGCGTGAGCGCGGTGCTGATGCAGCAAGGTCAGATGATCTGGCAGCAGCGTATCTCTCAGGCGACGGGGTCAACTGAAATCGACCGTCTGAACGACGTCGACACGACGCCTGTTATCGTCAACGGTGTGGTTTATGCGCTGGCGTACAACGGCAACCTGACCGCGCTGGATCTGCGCAGTGGTCAGATCATGTGGAAACGTGAACTGGGCTCAGTGAATGATTTCATTGTTGATGGTAACCGCATCTATATGGTTGACCAGAATGACCGTCTGCTGGCGCTGAGCACCGATGGCGGCGTGACGCTGTGGACGCAAAGCGATCTGCTGCACCGTCTGCTGACCGCACCGGCGCTGTACAACGGTAGCCTGGTGGTGGGTGATAGCGAAGGCTACATGCACTGGATCGATCCGGAGACGGGCCGCTTTACTGCGCAGCAAAAAGTCGACAGCTCTGGCTTCCTCACCGACCCGGTTGTGGCTGACGGCAAACTGCTGATTCAGGCAAAAGACGGCACGCTGTACGCGATCACGCGTTAATTACCCGGCGGTTGTAGTATACTAAACGGCTCCTGTTCACTCAGGAGCCGTTTTGACATTTTTAAAAACGCTGCGAAAGCGACGTTATTTTGAATTTTATGAGGCTTCAAACATGGTACCTGTGGTCGCGCTTGTCGGGCGCCCTAACGTTGGAAAATCCACTCTTTTTAACCGTTTAACACGCACCCGTGATGCGCTGGTTGCGGATTTCCCGGGGCTGACGCGTGACCGTAAGTACGGTCGTGCAGAGGTGGAAGGACGCGAGTTCATCTGTATCGATACCGGTGGTATCGACGGGACAGAAGACGGCGTTGAAACCCGCATGGCGGAGCAGTCTCTGCTGGCCATCGAAGAGGCAGACGTGGTGCTGTTTATGGTGGATGCCCGTGCTGGCCTGATGCCTGCGGATTCCGCCATTGCTAAACATCTGCGTTCGCGTGAAAAACCGACCTTCCTGGTGGCGAACAAAACTGACGGTATCGATGCCGATCAGGCGATCGCCGATTTCTGGTCTTTAGGTCTGGGTGATATCTACCCGATCGCCGCATCGCATGGCCGCGGCGTGACCAGCCTGCTGGAAACCGTTCTGCTGCCGTGGGTTGACGAAGTGAACCCGCCGGAAGAGGTGGACGAAGACGCGGCATACTGGGCGCAGTTCGAAGACGGTGAAGAAGGCGAAGAAGAAGAGCCTGAAGAGACATTCAACCCGCAGGATCTGCCGATTAAACTGGCCATTGTGGGGCGTCCAAACGTAGGTAAGTCTACGCTCACTAACCGTATTCTGGGCGAAGAGCGTGTGGTGGTATACGACATGCCGGGCACCACCCGTGACAGCATCTACATCCCGATGGAGCGTGATGAGCGTGAGTATGTACTCATCGACACCGCGGGCGTGCGTAAGCGCGGAAAAATCACCGATGTGGTGGAGAAATTCTCCGTCATTAAAACCCTTCAGGCGATTGAAGATGCCAACGTTGTGCTGCTGGTTATCGACGCGCGTGAAGGTATCTCCGATCAGGACTTGTCGCTGCTCGGCTTTATCCTCAATAGTGGGCGCTCACTGGTTATCGTGGTGAACAAATGGGATGGCCTGAGCAATGAAGTTCGTGAGCAGGTGAAAGAGACGCTGGACTTCCGTCTGGGCTTCATCGATTTTGCTCGCGTGCACTTTATCTCTGCGCTGCACGGCAGCGGTGTGGGTAACCTGTTCGACTCCGTGCGTGAAGCGTATGACAGCTCCACCCGTCGTCAGAGCACCGCTATGCTGACCCGCATCATGAACATGGCAGCAGAAGACCATCAGCCGCCGCTGGTACGTGGCCGTCGCGTGAAGCTGAAATACGCCCACGCCGGTGGCTATAACCCGCCAATCGTGGTGATTCATGGCAACCAGGTGAAAGACCTGCCGGATTCTTACAAGCGTTATCTGATGAACTACTTCCGTAAATCGCTGGACGTGATGGGCACCCCTATCCGTATCCAGTTCAAGGAAGGGGATAACCCGTTTGCTAACAAGCGTAACACCCTGACGCCAAACCAGATGCGTAAGCGTAAGCGTTTGATTAAGCACATTAAGAAAAGCAAATAAACTTTGCCTGTCTCACAAAAACCCGCGCCTGTCGCGGGTTTTTTTCGCCTATACAAAACGCCTGCCTTCCTTGTGTGAAGTCAATCACTATTCGCTTTTAACCATGTTTAAATCTAAGAAAGTAGACAATCGTCGAATTTTCATCTTAAAGTCCAGGGTCTGGTACTAGACAAAACTAGCGCCTGGTTATCAAATGGTTAACTCATTTTTCGCCGCATGTAAAAAATCGGTCAGATACGTAACTGGCCGGCGTACGCGCGGTGCTTTCAGCACAACGACATACCTTTCGGGAGAATTATGCAATCCTCTGTTAATCAAAAAGAAAGCCGAACGTTCTTCGGCCATCCTTATCCGCTCGGTTCGCTGTTCTTTACCGAGATGTGGGAGCGTTTCTCGTTTTACGGCATTCGTCCGTTACTGATCCTCTTTATGGCCGCCACCGTCTATGACGGCGGCATGGGGCTGGCGCGTGAAAACGCCTCGGCGATTGTCGGTATCTTCGCCGGTACCATGTACCTGGCCGCGCTGCCGGGTGGCTGGCTGGCCGATAACTGGCTCGGCCAGCAGCGAGCCGTCTGGTACGGCTCGATTCTGATTGCGCTCGGCCACCTGTCGATTGCGCTCTCGGCGGTGATGGGGAACAACCTGTTCTTTATCGGCCTGATGTTTATTGTGCTGGGATCGGGCCTGTTCAAGACCTGTATCTCCGTGATGGTCGGCACCCTGTATAAAAAAGGCGATGCGCGTCGTGACGGCGGATTCTCGTTGTTCTATATGGGCATCAACATGGGCTCGTTCATTGCGCCGCTGATTTCCGGCTGGTTGATTAAAACCCACGGCTGGCACTGGGGCTTTGGTATTGGCGGCATAGGGATGCTGGTGGCGCTGATTATCTTCCGCGTGTTTGCTGTCCCGTCTATGAAGCGCTACGACAGCGAAGTGGGCCTCGATTCCACCTGGAACAGCCCGGTGGTCAAACGCAACGGCGTGGGCGCGTGGCTGATGGCGCTGGCGGTTGGGGTGGCGGTTCTCGTCACGCTGATCGCCCAGGGGGTCATTGTGATTAACCCGGTCGCGGTGGCCAGTATGCTGGTCTATGTGATTGCGGCATCCGTTGCGCTCTACTTTATTTATCTGTTCATCTTCGCCGGCCTGACCCGTAAAGAGCGCGCCAGACTGCTGGTCTGCTTTATCCTGCTGGTTTCCGCTGCGTTCTTCTGGTCCGCGTTTGAACAGAAACCGACTTCCTTTAACCTGTTTGCCAACGACTACACCAATCGCATGATCGGTGATTTCGAAATTCCGGCCGTATGGTTCCAGTCGATCAACGCCCTGTTCATCATTCTGCTGGCGCCGGTATTCAGCTGGGCGTGGCCGAAGCTTGCCACCATGAACATTCGCCCGAGCAGTATCACCAAGTTTGTTATTGGTATTCTCTGTGCGGCGGCGGGCTTTGGCCTGATGATGCTGGCGGCGCAGAATGTGCTGAGCAACGGCGGGGCAGGCGTTTCGCCGTTCTGGCTGGTAGGCAGTATTTTGATGCTGACGCTGGGTGAGCTGTGTCTGAGCCCTATTGGTCTGGCTACCATGACCCTGCTGGCACCAGAAAGAATGCGCGGTCAGATGATGGGGCTGTGGTTCTGCGCAAGTGCGTTGGGTAACCTGGCTGCCGGTCTGATTGGCGGCCACGTGAAGGCCGACCAGCTGGATATGTTGCCAGATCTCTTCGCGCGTTGCTCCATCGCGCTGCTGATTTGTGCTGCGGTACTGATCGTTCTCATTGTGCCGGTTCGTCGCATGCTGGAAAATGCCCGGACGAAACCTGCCACTGAGGCGGTATAATCGATCCGCCGGGGCGACCGCTTCGCCCCGGCAACCTGCTTAAGGAGTTACTATGTCGATCGCCTGTCCAACCTGCCATGCCGAGCTGGAGCCGCAAAACGGCGTGGCTTACTGCGAACACTGTCACAAAGATATTGCGCTCGAAGCCCGCTGCCCGGAGTGCCATCAGCCACTCCAGGTATTAAAGGCCTGCGGTGCGGTGGACTATTTCTGCCAGAACGGCCACGGCCTGATCTCTAAAAAACGCGTGGAGTTCGTCCCTGTCGGGGCTTAATCACACACGCAGCCTTCGCCTTTCTGCCAGAGTTCAACCAGCGATTCGGGCGCTTCCTGCTCCGGTACCAGCACAATAATATCGGTATACTGCGCTTCGTTGTGCCGGGTCCAGAAGATCTGGATACGAAAATAACGCTGGTCACCGCTGCCTGGTGACGACGTCTGACCAGGCGGTTGCCCACGCGGAATGGCTTGCTCCAGAATACTTACCACGCGCTGACGCTGCGCCTCATTGAGAGATGAGAGCGTGATGGTGCGCTGGCCGCTCAGCCTGGGAATAAAAGCGACGCCGCCTTCCCGGGCCAGCTCAACCACGGCGTCATCCGTCAGTTCCGGAACCTGCATTTACAGCACTCCCACCTGTTCCCAGGCTTGTCTTATCGCCGCCCCAACGTCGCTGCCCGAGCGCTTTTCGCCGTGGGCTATCGTCAGTTTTGCGAAGGCATCAAAATCCGCATCTTGTGGCAGATTGCGATCGCAAACTGTGTCGTACCAGGCATAACCCGCTTTTTCCCAGGCATAGCCGCCGATTGCCGTTGCGGCCAGATAAAACGCCCTGTTGGGAATGCCGGAGTTAAGATGGACGCCGCCGTTATCTTCACGCGTTTTGATGAAATCCTTCATGTGCGCCGGTTGCGGATCTTTACCGAGCAGAGGATCGTCATAGGCGGTGCCCGGCTCCGACATGGAGCGCAGCCCTTTGCCGTTAATCCCTTTCGCCAGCAGACCTTCGCCAATCAGCCAGTCGGCCTGGTCGGCGGTTTGCTTCAGGTGATACTGTTTAACCAGCGAGCCAAACACGTCCGACAGGGACTCATTCAGCGCACCCGATTGTTCAAAATAGATCAGCCCGGCTTCGGTCTCGGTAACGCCATGGCTGAGTTCGTGCGCCACAACGTCGATGGCAATGGTAAAACGGTTAAATATTTCCCCGTCGCCATCGCCAAAGACCATCTGCTGACCGTTCCAGAAGGCGTTCTGGTATTCCCGGCCATAGTGCACGGTGCCGGTGAGGATCAGCCCTTTATTATCGAGCGAGTCACGCTGGTATTCTTTCCAGAAGAAATCGTGGGTGATGCCTAAATAGTCATAGGCTTCATCGACGGCCACATCCCCATTGGATGGCTGGCCTTCATAGCGCACCTGCGTGCCCGGCAGCTCCTGGGTCTGTTTCGCATCGTAGATATCGCGCTCCAGCTGTCCGGCTTTGCTCACGTGCGGCGCGGCAGGTTTGCCAGGCATGTGGGCCATCAGCGTCTGAACATGGGTTAAAGTCTGGCGGGCGCAGCGCTGCTGCGGCTCTGAACCGCTTTCGATAATACGACGAAGAATATAAGGGGGGATCACGCTGTGAATTCGGGTCATGCAACTCTCCTGTTTTCTGGCAATGCCGAAAAAAGAATCTTCTTAAGTGTAAAACATTAAACCGGTGCTGGTTGTAAGTCGGACAATTCGTCTCCTTAAAAACTGGCGCAACGCTTCACCACCGTTTAGGTTTTTTAAACGGCATTAAGTAAGAGGAGCGTAATGAACAGACAGACTTCGCTGAGCATAACCGGGTTTTCAATCATCGCGGTGACCTATGGTATGGCAAGGTTTTCGTGGGGCCTGATGCTGCCTGATATCCGCCAGGCTATCCCTTTCACCCCGCAGGTGGCGGGGTTTATAGCCTCCTGTAGTTATGCGGCGTATTGCATGTCGATATTTATGGCCTCATACCTTATTGCGCGCGTTGGGCCTCGTTTGCCCGCCTTGCTGGCGGCCATCGCCGCCGCCGCGGGGTTGTTCATTCTCGCGACTTCGGCGCATTCAACGATGCTGGCGACAGGTTTATTTATTGCCGGGCTGAGCTCGGGCCTGGCCTCACCGGCCCTTGCCGGGGCGGTTAATGACAGGATCGCCCCTGACCGTCAGCTCCATGTGAATACCACCATCAATGCCGGAACGAGCGGTGGGATCATTCTCTCGGTGCCCGTTCTGTTTTTCATGCCCGGGGGCTGGCGGGCAGCCTGTGTTGTGTTCGCCATTATGGCGCTGCTGTGCCTGCCGGCTTTGTGGCGGTATCTGCCGTCATCTGCGGCGAAAGCCCGTGATTCAACGCCAAAGGTGCTATCTATCGTACGCAAACCCGGCATGTTTCGGCTGCTGGGGATTGCCTTTATCAGCGGTATGGCCAGCGCCGCATGGTGGAGCTTTGGCCCGGAAATACTTATGCGTCACACGGAGCTGGATAGCGCAGCGACCAATATTCTCTGGCTGATAAGCGGCGGGGCGGGGATTATTGCCATATTTACCGGAAGTATGGCAAGGCGTATCGGCATGCGGGGGGTCTATCGTTTATCCCAGATCTTCATGGCCATTTCTCTGGCGGTTCTGACAGTAAGCCACGGTTTCTCCTGGTGGCTTATTCCGGCAGTGGCCATGAGCGGCGCGGGGTATGTGATTTTGTCCGGGGTATTGTTGGTGAAGGGGGCAGAGATCGCACATCCTTCACCTGCGGCTGGAGTCAGCCTGGCCTTTCTGATGCTGGCAGGCGGGCAGGTTGTGGGGGCTATCCTTTTTGGCCTGCTTCTGGGGTTAACGAGCGCAGTGGCTGCGCTGGCGATTTTTTCAGGCATGTCCTGGCTGATGCTAGCCGTCACGCCAGAGAGCCATCGCTGATTACGCCTTTTTACGGGCGCGAGGTTTTTTTACCGGCATCACGCCTTTCACTTCGCTTTCCACCCAGCCGTCCGACAGACGGGTGGTCAGCACGTCTCCGGCTTTCACCTGTTTGGTTTGCTTCAGCACTTTGCCGTCAGTGGCGGTGGTAACGCTATAGCCGCGTGCCAGGGTAGAAAGTGGGCTAACCGCTTCAAGATGGGTCACCGCATTGCCAAAGCGTTCGCGGGTGGTGCTAAGTCGTGCCCGGACAGTTTCTGCCAGACGATACTCCAGCTGCTGAATGCGCGTTTGTGCGCGGTAAATTTTCGGCTGCGGGTTTTGCTGATTCAGGCGCTGCGTCACGCGCTGCTGACGCGACATCGCGCGCTTGAGCTGATTATCCAGCGCGAAGTTCATCCGCTGGCGCAGACGCTCCAGCACGGTTTGCTGACGCGCAAGGCGAAGCTGTGGATGCTGCTGCTGCAGGCGGTGATGAAGCTGGGTAAAGCGGCGGGTACGGTTAGCGAGGAAGTAGTCCATCGCCATCTCCAGGCGCTGCTGGCCGTTCTGGATCTGACGCAGCAGCTCCAGCTGATTGCGGCTCACCACTTCTGCCGCAGCAGACGGCGTAGGCGCGCGTAAATCCGCAACGAAATCGGCTATCGTCACATCCGTTTCATGCCCGACCGCGCTCACGATGGGAATAGCACTCGCAAAAATCGCCCGCGCCACGCGCTCGTCGTTGAAGCTCCACAAATCTTCCAGCGAGCCGCCGCCACGCCCAACGATTAATACGTCACACTCCTGACGCGCGTTCGCCAGCTCAATGGCACGCACAATCTGGCCTGGCGCATCGTCACCCTGAACAGCGGTCGGGTAGATGATAACGGGCAGGGAAGGATCGCGACGCTTGAGGACGTGCAAAATATCGTGCAGCGCGGCACCGGTTTTCGAGGTGATTACCCCAACGCAGTGGGCTGGTGAGGGCAGGGGCTTTTTATACTGCTGGTCGAACAACCCCTCTTGCGAAAGCGCAGCCTTAAGCTGTTCATACTTCTGCTGGAGTAAGCCTTCGCCCGCAGGTTGCATGCTCTCGACGATGATCTGGTAGTCGCCGCGCGGTTCATACAGCGTAATATTGGCGCGCACCAGCACCTGCTGGCCATGCTGAGGACGAAACGTCACGCGGCGGTTGCTGTTGCGGAACATGGCGCAGCGCACCTGGGCGGTGTCGTCTTTTAACGTAAAGTACCAGTGGCCGGAAGCGGGCTGCGTGAAGTTAGAGATCTCACCGCTGATCCAGACCTGCCCCATTTCCTGCTCAAGCAGCAAACGCACCGTCTGATTCAGGCGGCTGACAGTATAAATTGAGGGGGATTGAGAGGATAACATGTGAGCGGGATCAAATTCTAAATCAGCAAGTTATTCAGTCGATAGTAACCTGCTGAGAGGTGAGTGCAAGGTTTTTTTATAAAAAAGTGTGGATGCAATCGGTTACGCTCTGTATAATGCCACGGCAATATTTAACCACCCAGGTCAGAGATATTGCCCATGCTACGTATCGCTAAAGAAGCACTGACGTTTGACGACGTCCTCCTCGTTCCCGCTCACTCCACCGTTCTGCCGAATACTGCCGATCTCAGCACGCAGTTGACGAAAACCATTCGCCTGAACATTCCTATGCTCTCTGCGGCAATGGACACCGTGACTGAAGCGCGCCTGGCTATTGCCCTGGCACAGGAAGGTGGCATTGGCTTTATTCACAAAAACATGTCTATCGAGCGTCAGGCTGAAGAAGTTCGCCGCGTGAAGAAGCATGAATCCGGCATCGTATCCGATCCACAGACCGTTCTGCCAACCACCACCCTGCACGAAGTGAAAGCCCTGACCGAACGTAACGGCTTTGCCGGTTACCCGGTGGTGACCGAAGAGAACGAGCTGGTGGGTATCATCACCGGCCGTGACGTGCGTTTCGTGACCGACCTGAACCAGCCGGTTAGCGTATATATGACGCCAAAAGAGCGTCTGGTGACCGTGCGTGAAGGTGAAGCGCGTGATGTTGTCTTCGCAAAAATGCACGAAAAACGCGTTGAGAAAGCGCTGGTTGTGGATGCGAACTTCCACCTGCGCGGTATGATCACCGTTAAAGACTTCCAGAAAGCAGAACGTAAACCTAACGCCTGTAAAGACGAGCATGGCCGTCTGCGCGTAGGCGCTGCGGTTGGCGCAGGTGCCGGTAACGAAGAGCGTGTTGATGCGCTGGTTGCCGCAGGCGTTGACGTGCTGCTGATTGACTCCTCCCACGGCCACTCCGAAGGCGTTCTGCAACGTATTCGCGACACCCGTGCGAAATATCCTGATCTGCAGATCATCGGCGGTAACGTGGCGACAGGCGCAGGTGCTCGCGCGCTGGCTGACGCAGGTTGCAGCGCGGTGAAAGTGGGTATCGGCCCAGGCTCCATCTGTACAACCCGTATCGTGACCGGTGTAGGTGTTCCGCAGATCACTGCGGTTTCTGACGCGGTTGAAGCGCTGGAAGGCACCGGCATTCCGGTCATCGCAGACGGCGGTATCCGCTTCTCTGGCGACATCGCTAAGGCGATCGCCGCAGGTGCTTCCGCGGTGATGGTTGGCTCCATGCTGGCAGGGACTGAAGAATCCCCGGGTGAAATCGAACTCTACCAGGGCCGTTCTTACAAATCTTACCGCGGTATGGGCTCTCTGGGCGCGATGTCCAAAGGTTCTTCTGACCGTTACTTCCAGACCGATAACGCTGCTGACAAACTGGTGCCGGAAGGTATCGAAGGTCGCGTTGCCTATAAAGGCCGTCTGAAAGAGATCATTCACCAGCAGATGGGCGGCCTGCGCTCCTGTATGGGTCTGACCGGCTGTGGTACCATTGACCTGCTGCGTACTAAAGCGGAATTCGTACGCATCAGCGGTGCGGGTATCCAGGAGAGCCACGTTCACGACGTGACGATCACCAAAGAGTCCCCGAACTACCGTCTGGGCTCCTGATAAGTTTCCGCGCCCGGCTCATGCCGGGCGCTCTGTTTTTGTTTCACTTGCCTCGGAATTAGCGTCAATGACGGAAAACATTCATAAACATCGCATTCTCATCCTGGACTTTGGTTCTCAGTACACTCAGCTGGTGGCGCGTCGCGTGCGTGAACTGGGCGTTTACTGTGAACTGTGGGCGTGGGATGTCACGGAAGCACAGATTCGCGAATTCAATCCAAGCGGCATTATTCTGTCCGGCGGCCCGGAAAGCACCACCGAAGAGAACAGCCCGCGTGCGCCGCAGTATGTGTTCGAAGCGGGCGTGCCGGTATTCGGCGTCTGCTACGGTATGCAGACCATGGCAATGCAGCTGGGCGGCCACGTAGAAGGCTCCAACGAGCGTGAGTTTGGCTACGCACAGGTTGAAGTGGTGAACGACAGCGCGCTGGTGCGCGGTATCGAAGACTCCCTGACCGCAGACGGCAAACCGCTGCTGGACGTGTGGATGAGCCACGGCGATAAAGTGACCGCTATCCCGTCCGACTTCGTGACCGTTGCCAGCACCGAAAGCTGCCCGTTCGCGATTATGGCGAACGAAGAGAAACGCTTCTACGGCGTGCAGTTCCACCCGGAAGTGACCCACACCCGTCAGGGTATGCGCATGCTGGAGCGCTTCGTGCGCGATATCTGCCAGTGTGAAGCGCTGTGGACCCCGGCTAAAATCATCGACGACGCCGTTGAGCGTATCCGTCAGCAGGTTGGCGATGACAAAGTTATTCTCGGCCTGTCCGGTGGCGTTGACTCCTCCGTAACCGCGATGCTGCTGCACCGCGCTATCGGTAAAAACCTGACCTGTGTATTCGTGGACAACGGTCTGCTGCGTCTGAATGAAGCCCAGCAGGTCATGGACATGTTTGGTGACCACTTCGGTCTGAACATCGTTCACGTGGAAGGCGAACAGCGCTTCCTGGACGCGCTGGCCGGTGTCAACGATCCGGAAGCCAAACGTAAGATCATCGGCCGCGTCTTCGTGGAAGTGTTCGACGAAGAAGCGCTGAAGCTGGAAGACGTGAAGTGGCTGGCACAGGGCACAATCTACCCTGACGTGATCGAGTCTGCGGCATCCGCAACCGGTAAAGCACACGTCATCAAATCTCACCACAACGTGGGCGGCCTGCCGAAAGAGATGAAGATGGGTCTGGTTGAACCGCTGCGTGAGCTGTTCAAAGACGAAGTGCGTAAGATCGGTCTGGAACTGGGTCTGCCGTACGACATGCTCTACCGTCACCCGTTCCCGGGTCCGGGTCTGGGCGTGCGTGTACTGGGCGAAGTGAAGAAAGAGTACTGCGACCTGCTGCGTCGCGCGGATGCTATCTTCATCGAAGAGCTGCACAAAGCTGACCTGTATAACAAAGTGAGCCAGGCGTTCACCGTGTTCCTGCCAGTTCGCTCCGTCGGCGTTATGGGCGATGGCCGTAAGTACGACTGGGTTGTTTCCCTGCGTGCGGTGGAAACCATCGACTTCATGACCGCGCACTGGGCGCACCTGCCGTATGACTTCCTGGGACGTGTGTCTAACCGCATCATCAACGAAGTGAACGGTATTTCCCGCGTGGTGTATGACATCAGCGGTAAGCCACCGGCTACGATTGAGTGGGAATGATGGAGTAAGTTTTTTCATCGCCTGACTTAATAAAAGAACACCAATAAATTTTATCTATTGGTGTTCTTTTTAAAAAAGTTAAAGATTTAAATGTCCGAATCAAATTTATAATACCTTATTGTTCATAATCCCAGCCCCATGAATGTAAGCATTGTATTGCATGAAGGAGAGCACATAAATAAATACTTTTGGATATTGAGAAATAATTCCTCCCACTAAAAGATTTATCCAAGTCCTCAGGCATATTTATATAACCTAACGTTTTCAATTGTGTTTTTGTTCTTTTTATTTCAGAATAAAGTTGTGGAGATTCTCTCAGTTGGAAGTGCTCTTTATTTCCCTGAAGGATTAAATCGTCAAGATAATTAGCACTTATGGAGAGATCGGCTTTTAGATTGTTGTGCAACGTATTAAAGTTAATCATTTCTTTTTGAACGTTGCTCATCAGTTCTTGCAGTTTAGATTGATCAACTCTTGCTTTCATCTCTAAAACCAGATTGCAAAAATAAGTATCATTCACTAAATCCGCCTCTAGATATGCATTTGGATCTAAATCATACTTTGAATGAATTTTCTCCCTGAAAGAACAATCTCCAAATATATTTTTAATAGGATTAAGGTTATCCTCAATGAAGGATATTTGGTAGAATCTATGTGATATGTTTTCTGAGGTTTGCCAAGCGAGTTGCCCTTGGAATGTACGGAAAACCATTTCTGAACTTTCATGCAGTAAATGTCGTAGATATCTCTCTGCATGCTGATTGGTATCATATTGATCGAAGTGGTTAACTATTCTTATTAATGTTTCCCCAGCTAGTCTACTTAATTTAATAAGATCATTTTTATGTTTTTTTTGTGTTTCAGTTAGTGCACTTCTATATTTCAAATGAGATTGAGATAAATGTGAACGATAGTCATTGAAATGATCTTTCTTCGCAAAATCACTTTGCTTTTTTGCATATAGCATACTTAATGCCGATACAATTAATGCGGCAAATGATAAAATTTCAGTTAGTCCAATATTCATTGTATCCATAACATATCATCTATTATTCCACGTCCTAGGATTATACTTTGTTGAACATTTCTGCATCAAGGAAATTGTTCAGAGGATTAGAGTTTTAAAATTCCACTAGGGATCGTTATGAGACTGATTATTCTAAACCCTGCATGGTTAACGCTGCAGGATATATTTACATCACTGCAATAAATGAATTAGCCAGAAGAGTATGCATTTCGCGTAGTCTTGTAAGCGTTAGTGTAGTGGCACACTGAATTTGTCCTCGTGGACTTAGGGGTTATGCTCATCTCAGACCAATACATAAGTCCCAATGAAATGAAGAAATTTCAGCGTAGAGTTTAAACATAAATACGCCAAACTATTATATTTAGTTGTTGAATTGTTAGTTGAATTATGTCAACAGGATGTTCCTGTTGTTTGACATATTATTCTCTCAAATCATCATCTATCAAACCGCAATCTCGCAACCTTCGAGATAGTAAACTGATTGATTTTTCTACTATAAATGCCTTCAATAAAAGGCTCAGATAGCCCTTTGAATAAAAGAACTTACCAAAATGCCGGGTGACGGCTGTGCCGTTTCCGGCCGGGTAAGGCAATGCAGACTATTTCGCCCCACTCCCCAACCTATACGCCAGCGCCACCACCAGCGACTGCACCAGGCACAGCGTTGCCGACTGAGATCGAAACGCATCCACCTGCGCCTCTTTCACCACAAAGCAGAGATCGCTAAACGTCGCCAGTGGGCTAATCTGGCTGTCCGTAATCACAATCTGCCGCGCGCCGACGCTGGCGGCGGTTTCGCTGACCATCACCGTCTCTTCCGCGTACGGCGAGAAGCTGATCGACACCACAATGTCGCGCGCCTTAATGCGGCTGATCTGCTCACGCAGCATGCCGCCCATGCCGTCGAGCAGAATCGGGCGGCACTCCAGGTGGCTTAAAGCATAGGTGAGATAAGCAGCGACGCTAAAGGAGCGGCGCAGTCCGGCAATGTAAATGGTGTCCGCGTCGGCCAGAAGCTGTACGGCGCGCTCCAGCATCTCCGGTTCGGCGCGGGCGGCCAGCTGCTGCAGCGCCTGCGCGTTCGAGCGGGCAAACTCCTGCAGGATATCGAGCGGCGTTTCCGGCACGGCTTCGCTCTCCATTTCGCGGAACAGCCGCGCACGATCGCTGTAGCTGGCGGTCTCCTCCACCAGGTTCATACGAAACAGCTGTTTCATCTCGTTGAAGCCGGTAAAGTCAAAGGCATTGGCAAAACGGATCAGCGTCGAGGGCGGCACATCGGCACGCTCGGCAATGACCGCAACCGTATCAAACGCCACACTGTTCGTATTATCCAGTACATAGCGGGAGACCTGCTGCAGCCTCTTGCTCAGGCTATCGTAGCGATCGCGGATTTGCTGCTGCAGTTCGTTCAGGCTGGTTGCTGTCGTCATGTTATCCCCCAAATACAGTCTTATGATTCTAAACGCAAAACCGCGTCTTTTAAATGTTGGCCATCCATCTGGCAGCAAAAATGAAACAGAAACTTCACTCATTTCATCGCCTGAAAATCCTTAATAGCGCACGCTGCGTCAGTGTTGTTGGCTGTTAACATAAAAATCCATCCTTGATCACAATAATCATCATTTATTTTATTTCAACTTAAAATGGAATATTTGTTTCATATATAGTGTTCAGTACACAGTGTTCAGGTAACAGTCACGTATCAACAGCGAGAGGTTAAGGATGGAGACGGTAGCGAATTTTATTCACGGCGAATGTGTCACCGGTTCAGGCCAGCGCGTTCAGGCGATCTTCAACCCGGCCACCGGCGAGCAGATCCGTCAGGTGGTGATGAGTACGGCACAGGAAACGGAGCAGGCGATTGCCGCCGCGCAGCAGGCGTTTCCGGCGTGGGCGCGTCATTCTCCGCTTAAGCGCGCGCGCGTGATGTTCCGCTTCAAAGCGCTGCTGGAAGAGAATATGGAACGTCTGGCCCGTCTTATCAGCGAAGAGCACGGTAAAGTCTTCTCCGACGCGGTAGGCGAGCTGACCCGTGGCCTGGAAGTGGTGGAGTTCGCCTGTGGCATCCCGCATCTGCAAAAGGGTGAACACTCTGCCAACGTGGGCACCGGTGTGGACAGCCACTCGCTAATGCAGCCGCTCGGCGTCTGCGCCGGGATCACGCCGTTTAACTTCCCGGCGATGGTGCCGATGTGGATGTTCCCGATTGCGCTGGCGACCGGCAATACCTTCGTGCTGAAACCATCAGAAAAAGATCCCTCTCTGGCGCTCGCGCTGGCAAAACTGCTGAAAGAGGCCGGCCTGCCGGACGGCGTGTTTAACGTGGTGCAGGGGGATAAAGAATCCGTTGATGTGCTATTGACCGACCCGCGCGTGCAGGCCGTGAGCTTTGTTGGCTCTACGCCGATTGCGGAATATATCTACCAGACCGCGTCCGCCCACGGCAAACGCTGTCAGGCGCTGGGTGGGGCGAAAAACCACTGCATTTTAATGCCGGATGCCGACATGGAGATGGCAACCAACGCCATTATGGGCGCGGCCTACGGCGCGGCGGGGGAACGCTGTATGGCGCTTTCAGTGGTACTGGCGGTGGGCGATAAAACCGCCGATGACCTCTGCGCCCGTCTGGAAAAACAGATTGCCGCGCTGCGCGTTGGGCCAGGGCTGGACCAGACGCCAGAAAACGAAATGGGGCCGCTTATCTCCTCCGCACATCGCAGCAAGGTGCTGGGCTACATCGACAGCGGGGAAGCGCAGGGGGCGAATCTGCGCGTGGACGGCCGCGGCTTTAGCGTGCAGGGTCACGAGAAGGGCTATTTTGTCGGGCCGACGCTGTTCGATAACGTCACCCCGGAGATGACGATCTATAAGGAAGAAATTTTCGGCCCGGTGCTTTCTGTGGTGCGCGTAGCAGATTACGCCAGCGCGGTGGATCTGATTAACCGCCATGAATATGGTAATGGTTCAGCCATTTTCACCCGCGACGGCGGCTGCGCGCGCCGCTTCTGCGAAGAGGTGCAGGCGGGTATGGTAGGGGTTAACGTGCCGATCCCGGTGCCGATGGCGTTCCACAGTTTCGGCGGCTGGAAGCGCTCGATTTTTGGTGCACTCAACGTTCACGGTAACGACGGCGTGCGTTTCTACACCCGAATGAAAACCGTCACCGCACGCTGGCCGGAAATGCAGCAGGAGACAGGCGCTGCGTTCTCCATGCCGACGCTGGGCTGACAGGAGGTTTTATGCAAACCGAACGTATGACCATGGCCCAGGCGCTGGTCCGGTTCCTTAATCAACAGTACGTCAGCATTGATGGCATTGAAACGCCCTTCGTGGAAGGCGTGGCGACCATTTTTGGTCATGGCAACGTGCTGGGCATCGGCCAGGCGCTGGAACAGGATCCGGGCCATCTGCAGGTAATGCAGGGCTGTAATGAGCAGGGCATCGCCCACATGGCGACGGGATTCGCCAAACAGCATCGCCGTCAGCGCATTTTCGCCGTGACTTCTTCCGTCGGGCCGGGAGCCGCCAATATGATCACCGCGGCGGCGACCGCCACGGCGAACCGTATTCCGCTGCTGCTGCTGCCGGGGGATATCTACGCCAGCCGCCAGCCGGACCCGGTGTTGCAGCAGATCGAGCAGTATCACGATCTCAGCATCAGCACCAACGACTGCTTCCGCCCGGTCTCCCGCTACTGGGACCGCATCAATCGCCCGGAGCAGTTAATGAGCGCCATGTTAAATGCGATGCGAACGCTCACTGACCCCGCAGATACCGGTGCGGTAACCCTTTGCCTGCCGCAGGACGTGCAGGGCGAAGCCTGGGATTACCCGCTGAGCTTCTTCGCGCGTCGCGTGCATCACATCGAGCGTCGACCGCCAGATCCGCAGCGTCTGGCGCAGGCGCAGGCGTTGATTGCGCGTAAACGCCGTCCGCTGGTGGTGTGCGGCGGCGGTGTACGCTACTCCGGCGCGCATGAGGCGTTGCGCGAATTTGTCGAAACGCTGCATCTGCCGTTTGCCGAAACCCAGGCCGGAAAAGGGGCGCTGGTAAGTGACCACCCACTTAATATGGGCGGGGTGGGCGTGACGGGCGGAATGGCCGCCAACCAGCTTGCGCCGCAGGCAGATTTAGTGATTGGCGTGGGGACACGTCTTACCGATTTTACCACCGGCTCCAAGGCGCTCTTTTCCCATCCGGACGTGGAATTCCTGCTGCTGAACGTGGCCGAGTTTGACGCCCTGAAGCTTGACGCCACCGCGCTGATTGCCGATGCCCGGACCGGACTGCAGGCCTTAACCCACTCGCTCAGGGAGTATCGCAGCGGCTGGGGAGAGGAGATTGCGCAGGCGAATGCCGCCTGGCACGACGAGTGCCGCCGTCTCTGGGATCGCCAGTGGCGCCCGGACGAGGCACCGGAAGTGGCGGGCCATCTTGATGCCCAGCTGACGGAATATGGCGAGACGCTCAACACCCGCCTGACCCAGACGCGGGTGCTGGGGCTGATTAATCAGCATGTTGAAGATAACGCCATCGTGGTGGGCGCAGCCGGTTCGCTGCCGGGAGATTTACAGCGCCTCTGGCAGGTCAAAACGCCTGATACCTATCATCTGGAGTACGGTTACTCCTGCATGGGTTACGAGATTGCGGCAGCGCTTGGCGCAAAGCTTGCCCGACCCGGGCAACCGGTTTACGCCATGGTGGGGGATGGCTCTTACATGATGCTGCACTCCGAGCTGCAAACCGCGGTGCAGGAGGGCATTAAAATCACCGTTCTGCTGTTTGATAACGCCAGCTTTGGCTGCATTAATAACCTGCAGATGGGACATGGAATGGGAAGCTTTGGCACGGAAAATCGCCACCGTAACCCGCAGACCGGGCAGCTTGACGGGCCGCTGGTGAAGGTCGATTTCGCGCAAAACGCGGAAAGCTACGGCTGTCGCGCGTGGCGGGTACATGATGAGCAAAGCCTGCTGGCGGCGCTGGAGGCGTCCCGCGCCCATCCAGGCCCGACGCTGCTGGACATCAAAGTGCTGCCGAAGACCATGACCCACGATTACGCCTCCTGGTGGCGAACCGGCGATGCGCAGGTAGCGGCGTCTCCTGCCGTGCGCGAAGCCGCGGCGCAGACGCAGGCGCAGGTGAAAAAAGCACGTCAGTATTAAGATTTCCCGCCGTAACGAAATTTTCATTTCATTTTTCTTTTTCCCCTCACCCTAACCCTCTCCCACCGGGAGAGGGGATAGTTCGGTGCGGTTTTCCCTCCCTCTCCCTGAGGGAGAGGGCCGGGGTGAGGGGAAGATGTCCTCCCTCCCATGTTGTGAGATTGATAACAAAATTTATCTCATTCATCTCAAAAGTGTTAACCCACACTCAAAAACATAATTTTCACTATTTATAAAAATGAAATAAATGTTTTATTTAAAGGGTCGTTAGTTCACAGCATTCACCAACACCGGGAGCCGTTATGTTTAACATTGCTTTACTGGGCGCTGGCCGAATTGGCCAGGTACATGCAGCTAACATCGCCAGCCACAGCGCGACCACACTCTGGTCCGTGGTTGACCCGAATCAGGAATTTGCCACCCGTCTCGCCACGCAGTATCAGGCCCGCCAGCAGAGCCTGATTGAGGCGATGACCGACCCTGACGTTCATGCCGTGCTGATCGCCTCGGCGACCGATACCCATGCGGACCTGATTGAAATGGCCGCCCGTCATGGCAAAGCCATCTTCTGTGAAAAACCGGTACACCTCGACCTCGCCCGCGTACGTGACTGCCTGAAAGTGGTCAAAGAGTACGGCGTGCCGCTGTTCATCGGCTTTAACCGTCGCTTTGACCCGCAGTTCCGCCGTGTGAAAACCGACGCGCAGGCCGGGCGTATCGGCAAACCGGAATCGCTGCTGATCATCTCCCGCGATCCGTCTCCACCACCGGCGGAGTATGTCCGCGTCTCTGGCGGCATGTTCCGCGATATGACCATTCACGACTTTGATATGGCGCGCTTCATCATGGGTGAAGAGCCGGTGTCAGTGTATGCCCAGGGCAGTAACCTGGTGGATCCGGCGATTGGCGAGGCGGGGGACATCGACACCGCATTTATCGTTCTGAAATATGCCTCCGGCGCAATGGCGACCATCGTCAACAGCCGCCGCTCCTCTTACGGCTACGACCAGCGCCTGGAGCTGCACGGCTCTGAAGGGCTGCTCTGCGCGGGCAATATTCTTGAAAATCAGGTGCAGCACTACGGCAAACAGGGCTGCACCAGCGCGCTGCCGGAACACTTCTTCCTGCAGCGCTACAAATCCGCTTACGCCGCGGAATGGGAACACTTTGTTGCGGTATTGCGCGGCGAAGCGGTGCCTGACTGCAGCGGCGATGATGGTGAACGTGCGCTGTACCTCGCGGATAAAGCGCTGGAGTCGCTGCGTAGCCAGCGCGAGATCGTCCTCTAAACACAACCACCCTACACAGAGAGACATAATAATGAAAAAGCTGATCTTAGCCGCCCTCATCGCCATGACGTCCGGGGCTGCCCTCGCCGAAAACGAGCAAATTGTTTTCAGTACGCCAAACCTGGCGATGCCGTTTGAAGTTCACATGCAGCGCACGGCAGTGAAAGCCGCAAAAGAGATGGGCGTCAAGTTGCAGGTGCTGGACGGGCAGGGCAGTTCACCAAAACAGGTGGCTGACCTGGAAAACGCCATCACCCGCGGAGCGCAGGGGTTCATCGTCTCCCCGAACGACGTGAACGCGGTCTCCAGCGCGGTGGATGAAATTCAGGATGCGAAGCTGCCGGTGGTCACCCTTGACCGCTCCGTCGACAGCCAGAAGAAAGTGCCGCACTTTGGCGCCAACAACTACAAAGGCGGCCAGGCGATTGGCGACTTCGTGAAAAGCAAATTCCCCGACGGGGCAGAGATCATTCTGCTCACCGGTCAGCCGGGCTCCTCTTCCAACATCGAACGCACCAAAGGGATCCGCGAAAGCCTGAAAGCGGGTGGCGATAAATACAAGATCGTCGCCGATCAGACCGGCAACTGGATGCGTTCTGAAGGGATGCGCATTGTAGAAAGCGTTCTGCCGTCACTGCCGAAACGCCCGCAGGTGATCCTTTCCGCCAACGATGATATGGCGCTGGGGGCGATTGAAGCCCTGCAGAGCCAGGGCGTGAAGCCCGGTGAAATCCTGGTAACCGGCTTTGATGCGGTTCCTGAAGCGCTGGCTCGCGTGCGTGACGGCTGGCTGGCGGTGACTGCGGATCAGCGCCCGGGCTTTGCGGTGCAAACGGCAATGAGCCAGCTGGTGGCCAACGTGCGTGAGAAGAAAGCCATCACCGGCGCGGACTACCCGCCAACGCTTATCACCAAAGAGAACCTGCAGCAGGCTGAGCGTATCGGTGAGGCCGGTAACTAATATGTCCCGAGCCGCCTTTGGCGGCTCATCATGAGGAGGAGCAGACTGATGTCGCAACCCTTACTGAAAGTGACCGAGCTGGCGAAAAGCTTTTCCGGCGTCTGGGCGCTGAGCAATGCCCAGTTGACCGTCGGGCCGGGAGAAATCCACGCCCTGCTGGGGGAAAACGGGGCGGGAAAATCCACGCTGCTGAAGGCGCTTGCGGGCGCGCAGCCGCAAACGCGCGGGGAGATCTGGTTCAACGGCGAAACGCTGCCGGTAGATGACTCCCCGGTGGAACGACAGAACAAGGGCATTATCACCATCTATCAGGAATTTAACCTGCTGCCCAACATGACCGTCGCGGAAAACATGTTCCTTGGGCGCGAGCCGCGCAAGCGGAACCTGATCGTCGATGAAAAAGCGGTAAACCAGGAGGCGCAGGTCATTCTCGATTACCTGCAGCTGAACGTCGCGCCGACCACACCCGTTGCCCGCCTGAGCGTGGCCCAGCAGCAGATGGTCGAGATCGCGAGAGCACTGACTCTCAACGCCAGGCTGATCATCATGGATGAACCTTCCGCCGCGCTGAGCGACAGCGAAGTAGAAAGCCTGCACCGTGTGGTGCGGGAGCTTAAAAACCGCGGGGTGAGCATTATCTATGTGACACACCGCCTGCATGAAGTTTTCCAGCTCTGCGACCGTTTCACCGTTTTCCAGGATGGCCGTTTCACCGGCACCGGCGCGGTGGCAGAAACGAACGTAGAGCAGCTGATCCGCCTGATGGTCGGGCGCGACGTGGCGTTTAACCGCCGTCCCGCCAGTGAAACCCACCATGAGGATAAACCCATCCGTCTGGCCGTGAAGGGGCTAAGCCGCGAAAAGCCGCCGCTGGATCCGCACGGTATTGCCCTGCATGACATTAGCTTCCATGTCCACGCGGGTGAGGTGCTGGGCATCGCCGGACTGGTGGGGGCCGGACGCACCGAAGTGGCCCGCTGCCTGTTTGGCGCAGACGCGTTTACCTCTGGCAGCTTTGAGCTTGACGGCGTGCCGTACCAGCCGCGCGACCCGCTGTATGCCCTCGATCAGGGCGTGGCGCTGGTGCCGGAAGATCGCAAAAAAGAGGGGGCGGTGCTGGGGCTGTCGATTCGCGACAACCTGTCGCTCTCCTGCCTTTCGTCACTGCTGCACTGGCGCTGGTTCGTCAATACCCGCAAAGAGGACGATCTGATTGAGTCCTACCGCCAGGCGCTGCAGATCAAAATGGTCAACAGTGCGCAGGAGGTGCGCAAGCTCTCCGGCGGTAACCAGCAAAAAGTGATCCTCGCGCGCTGCATGGCGCTCAACCCGCGGGTGCTGATTGTCGATGAGCCAACGCGTGGCATCGACGTGGGGACCAAATCAGAAGTGCACCAGGTGCTGTTTGACATGGCGAAAAAGGGCGTGGCGGTGATTGTGATCTCCTCCGATCTGCCTGAAGTGATGGCGGTGTCCGACCGGATCATTACCCTGAGCGAAGGCCGGGTCACCGGCGAGATCCACGGCGATGATGCCAACGAAGAGCGGCTGATGACGATGATGGCCATCAACCACAACGCCCTGAACGCGGCATAACGGAGTTTCTCATGACGCAGATGATTTCTAAAACGCAGGCCCCGGTCAAACGCGCCGGACGCATCGATCCCATCGCCTTCTTCGAGCGCTTTGGGGTGCTGATTTTCATGATCCTGCTGCTGATCTTCTTCCAGTCGCAGAACAGCAATTTTTTCTCTGAACGCAACATTTTCAACATTCTGACCGAAGTCTCCATCTACGGGATCATGGCCGTGGGGATGACCTTCGTCATCCTGACCGCCGGGATCGACCTCTCCGTCGGCTCCATTCTGGCGGTGTGCGCCATGACCGCGGCGTACGTGATTAAAGGCGACAACTTTACCACCGTCGACCCGAACGCCTGGGGCGGCATGAGCTGGCTGATAGGGCTGGGGATTTGTCTGGCGATGGGCACGGCGATTGGTTTTCTGCATGGCCTGGGCGTCACCCGCCTGCGCCTGCCGCCGTTCATCGTCACCCTCGGGGGGATGACCATCTGGCGCGGCCTGACCCTGGTGATTAACGACGGCGCGCCAATCGCCGGTTTCGATCAGGGCTACCGCTGGTGGGGACGGGGCGAGCTGCTCGGTATCTCCATTCCGATCTGGATCTTCGCCATCGTCGCCGTTGGCGGTTATCTGGCGCTGCACAAAACCCGCTGGGGGCGCTTCGTTTACGCCATCGGTGGCAACCCGGAGGCGGCGCGTCTGGCGGGTGTGAACGTAAAGCGCGTACTGGTCAGCGTCTATGTGCTGATTGGCTGTCTGGCGGGGCTGGCGGGCTTTATTCTCAGCGCGCGTCTGGGGAGCGCCGAGGCGGTGGCCGGGATCTCCTTTGAATTGCGCGTCATTGCCTCGGTGGTGATTGGTGGCACCTCGCTGATGGGCGGCTACGGACGCATCGGCGGCACCATTATCGGCTCCATCATTATGGGCATTCTGATTAACGGCCTGGTGCTGATGAACGTCTCGGCTTACTACCAGCAGATTATCACCGGGTTAATTATCGTTCTGGCGGTGGCGTTCGACACCTACGCCAAGAGCCGTCGCGGCGCACTGTGAGGATCACGATGAAAGAGGTTCGTATTGGATTAATTGGCACCGGGTATATCGGCAAGGCGCATGCCATCGCCTTTGCCCAGGCCCCGACGGTGTTCAACCTGCGCGGCAAGCTGGTGCGTGAGATGGTGGCCGAGGTAAACCCGACGCTGGCGGCAGAGCGCGCGCAGGCGTTTGGCTTTAACCGTTCAACGGGAGACTGGCGGGCGCTGGTGGCCGACCCGGCCATTGATGTAGTGGATATTTGCTCGCCCAACCATCTGCATAAAGAGATGGCGCTGGAGGCGATCCGCCACGGCAAGCACGTTTACTCGGAAAAACCGCTGGCGCTGAACGCCCACGACGCGCGTGAGATGGTCGAGGCCGCTAAGCGGGCAGGGGTGAAAACCCTGGTGGGCTTCAACTACATGAAAAACCCGACGGCGCAGCTGGCGAAAGAGATTATCGCCCGCGGCGAAATAGGCGAGGTGATCCACTTCTACGGCACCCACAACGAAGACTACATGGCTGACCCGCTTTCGCCCATTCACTGGCACTGCTTCAAAGAGACTGCCGGGCTGGGGGCGCTGGGCGATCTGGCGGCGCATATCGTCAATATGGCGCAGTACCTGGTGGGGGAGATTGAGCAGGTTTGCGGCGACCTGAAGATTGTGGTCCCGGAACGTCCGGCGAAGGCCGGGTCGTCGGAGATGATTGCCGTCGAAAACGAGGACCAGGCCCACGCGATGGTACGTTTCGCGGGCGGGGCGCAGGGTGTGATTGAAACCTCCCGCGTCGCCTGCGGCCGCAAGATGGGGTTGTCATATGTGATCACCGGAACGAAAGGCGCCATCAGCTTCACTCAGGAGCGCATGGCCGAGCTGAAGCTCTATCTGCATGACGATCCGGTCAACCGTCAGGGATTCCGCACGCTGCTGGTTGGCCCGGCACACCCGGACTACGGCGCGTTCTGTATGGGCGCAGGCCACGGTATTGGCTTTAACGATCAAAAAACGGTGGAAGTGCGTGACCTGGTGGATGGCATTGCCGCCGACGCACCGATGTGGCCGGACTTTGAAGAGGGGTGGAAGGTCTCGCGCGTGCTGGACGCCATCGCACTCTCACACCAGCAAGGCCGCTGGCTGAACGTGAATGACATTGTCTGAAGAGGTATCAACGTGGAAAAGCAGTTTGATGTGATATGCATGGGCCGCGTGGCGGTAGACCTCTACAGTCAGCAGATTGGTGCGCGTCTGGAGGATGTGTCGAGCTTTGCCAAATATCTCGGCGGCTCGTCCGGCAACGTGGCGTACGGCACGGCGCGGCAGGGGTTGCGTTCGTCGATGCTGGCGCGCGTGGGCGACGAGCATATGGGCCGGTTCCTGCGCGAAGAGCTAAATCAGGTGGGCTGTGATACCAGCCATCTGATCACCGATAAAACACGCCTCACGGCGCTGGTGCTACTCGGCATTAAAGACCGGGACACCTTTCCTCTGATTTTTTATCGCGATAACTGCGCGGATATGGCCATTACGGCCAGCGATGTGGACGAAAACTACATCGCCTCCGCACGGTGTCTTGCCATCACCGGGACTCACCTTTCTCATCCGCAGACCCGCGAGGCGGTGCTGACGGCGCTGGGCTATGCCCGTCGTCACGGCGTGCGCACGGTGCTGGACATTGATTACCGCCCGGTGCTGTGGGGGCTGACCTCCTTAGGCGACGGCGAAACGCGCTTTATCGCGGCCGATCAGGTCACCCGTGAACTTCAGGAGGTGCTGCACCTCTTCGACGTTATTGTCGGCACCGAGGAGGAGTTCCACATTGCGGGCGGCAGCACGGACACCCTGCTGGCGCTGGCGCAGGTGCGTGCCGTGAGTCAGGCCACACTGGTCTGCAAACGCGGCGCGCTTGGCTGTTCGGTCTATACCGGTGCCATTCCGGCCCGTCTGGATGACGGCCTGACGGTGACCGGCGTGCGCGTGGAGGTGCTGAACGTCCTCGGCGCGGGCGATGCCTTTATGTCTGGCCTGCTGCGCGGCTACCTGAACGATGAGGGCTGGGAGCAGGCGTGCCGCTATGCCAACGCCTGCGGCGCGCTGGTGGTCTCGCGCCACGGCTGCGCCCCGGCGATGCCGAGCAAAATTGAGCTGGATGATTATCTCTCGCGCGCCGCGCTCGTTCCACGCCCGGATCTCGACCCGCGTCTGAACCATCTGCACCGGGTCACCACCCGCCGCCGCGAATGGCCGGAATTGTGCGTAATGGCGTTCGATCACCGCAGCCAGCTTGAAGATATGGCGCTGCAGTGCGGGGCGTCGCTCAAACGTATTCCGGCGCTCAAGCAGCTGATCCTGCAGGCCAGCCGCGAGGCGGCGAGCCGTGCCGGGCTGGCAGGCAAAGCGGGCCTGCTGTGTGACGGTACGTTTGGTCAGGACGCGCTCAACGCCATTACCGGTGAAGGGTGGTGGATCGGGCGACCCATTGAGCTGCCGGGCTCCCGTCCGCTGGAGATGGAGCACGGCAACATCGGCACCCAGCTTATCAGCTGGCCGCAGGAGCATGTGGTGAAGTGCCTGGTCTTTTTCCACCCGGAAGATGCCCACGGCCTGCGCCTGGAGCAGGAGCAGAAAATTGCCGAGGTCTACCACGCCTGCTGCCAGTCCGGGCATGAGCTGCTGCTGGAGGTGATATTGCCCGCCAGCATGCCGCGCAGCGATGAACTTTATCTGCGTGCCATCTCCCGCTTCTACAACCTGGGTATTTACCCGGACTGGTGGAAATTGCCGCCGCTGACGTCCGATGGCTGGACGGCACTGAGCGAGATTATCCAGCGTCGGGATCCGCACTGCCGTGGGGTGGTGATCCTCGGGCTGGATGCGCCTGCCGAGCAGCTGCGTGCCGGGTTTAACGCCGCGGCAGGGCACGAACTGGTGAAAGGATTTGCCGTGGGGCGCACGCTGTTTGGCGAAGCTTCCCGCGCATGGCTGAAACACGATATCGACGATGCGCAGCTGGTGGCGCGCATCCGGGACAATTACCTGCAGCTTATCGCCTGGTGGCGCGAGCGCGGACACGCATAATGGAGACGACAATGAGTGTGCAATTAGGCATTAACCCCCTGACGTGGACTAACGACGATCTGCCTTCCCTTGGTGCCGAAACGCCGCTGGAGACCTGTCTGAGCGAGGGGAAAGAGGCCGGTTTTGCCGGTTTCGAACTGGGCAACAAATTCCCGCGTGAAGCGCGCCTGCTTGGCCCCATTTTGCAGCACCACGATCTGCAGCTGGTCTCTGGCTGGTACTCCGGCCGCCTGCTGGAGCGCAGCGTGGAAGAGGAGATTGCCGCCGTGCAGTCCCACCTGACGCTGCTGCGTGAGCTGGGGGCAAAGGTGCTGGTATTTGCGGAGGTGAGCGGCTGCATTCACGGCGAGCAACAGACGCCGGTGCATCTGCGCCCGCGCTTCCCGCAGGCACGCTGGAAGGAGTATGGCGAGAAGCTCACGGAATTTGCCCGCTACACTCAGCAGCAGGGGGTGCAGATTGCCTATCACCACCATATGGGGACGGTGATTGAGTCTGCTGACGACGTGGACAACCTGATGACCCATACCGGCGAAGAGGTCGGGTTGCTGCTGGACACCGGTCACCTGACCTTTGCCGGGGCCGATCCGCTGACGGTGGCGCAGCGCTGGGCGTCGCGCATCAACCACGTTCACTGCAAAGATGTGCGTGCCGACGTGCTGGCAGATGTCAAAAACCGCAAAACCAGCTTCCTCGATGCGGTGCTGAGCGGCGTGTTTACCGTGCCGGGCGACGGTTGCGTGGATTATCCGCCGATCATGCAACTGCTGAAAGCGCAGGATTATCACGGCTGGCTGGTGGTGGAGGCGGAGCAGGATCCTGCGATTGCCCATCCGCTGACCTATGCCCGTCTGGGGTATAACAACCTGAGCCGTCTGGCGCGCGACGCCGGGCTTATCTGAGGAGGTGACATGTCACGTCTGCTATCACGCTGGCAACAGCCGAACGCTGAAGGGCGGACCCAGTCCGTCACGCCGGAACGCGCCGGGTGGGGATATGTTGGCTTTGAGGCCTATGAGTTGCAGGAGGGGCAGCAGTTGACGCTACCCGCCGTCAGCGAAGAGCGCTGTCTGGTGCTGGTGGCCGGGCGCGCCTCCATCAGCACGCCTTCCGCGCAGTTTAACGATATTGGCGAGCGGATGAGCCCGTTCGAGCGCATCAAGCCGTGGGCGGTGTACGTTACCCCGCAGGAGACGGTGCAGGTGAAGGCGCTCACGAAGCTGGAACTGGCGATTTGTGCCGCTCCGGGTAAAGGTAGCTGGCCGACGCGGCTGATTGCACCGCAGGATATCGACGCTGAAGCGCGCGGCAAAGGCCATAACCAGCGCTATGTGCACAACATTCTGCCGGAAGACAAACCGGCTGACAGCCTGCTGGTGGTGGAGGTCTGGACCAACGAAGGCTGCACCAGCTCGTACCCGAGCCATAAGCACGACACGGATAATCCGCCCCAGGAGACGTATCTGGAGGAGACCTATTACCATCGCCTCAACCCGGAGCAGGGGTTCTGCATGCAGCGGGTCTACACTGACGACAGAACGCTGGATGAATGCATGGCGGTCTACAACCGTGACGTGGTGATGGTGCCGAAGGGCTACCACCCGGTGGCAACCCTGGCGGGGTATGACAGCTACTACCTCAACGTGATGGCCGGGCCGGTGCGCAAATGGATGTTCACGTGGGAAGAGGACCACGCGTGGATTAACCGGGATTATCCCGCAGAGAATGGGGGCTGAAGCGGCCTTTCTTGTCGGGTGGCGCTGTGCTGACCCGACCTACGAAACCGTAGGCTCGCGCAAGCACAGCGCCGCTGGCCGAATTGTCTTCAGTGCATCTGCCTCGCCTGCTCAATCGTGCGGGCAATGGCTTCCGGCTGGCTCACCATCGACACGTGGCTTGCCGCGACCTCGGTGGTGTTCGCGTGGATGGCCTTCGCCATCGCGCGTTCAAGCTCAGGATTGATCATCCGGTCGTTCTTGCTTACCACATACCAGCTCGGCTTCGCGTGCCACGCCGCGCGAGTGACTTTTTCGCCAAACGCATCGCCCTTTATTGGCCCCTGTGTGGCGGCGATGATCTGTTGTTCACCCGGTTTCACATCCGGTGCGAAGTCCTTACTGACCGACGCAGGCGGCAGGTATAAAAAGCCGTCCGCGGTTTTTGCGATACCGGCGCTCCCCGGTGGCGCCGGGTAGCTATTCGCCAGCTCTGCCGTTGACTGACCGGCGTCCGGCGCGAACGCCGCCACATACACCAGTGATTTCACCCGCGCATCGTTGCCGGCCTCGCTAATCACGGTGCCGCCCCAGGAGTGACCTACCAGTACCACGTCCCCGTGTGCGCGAGCGATGGCGCGCCGGGTGGCTGCTACATCATCTTTTAGTGAGGTCAGCGGCAGCTGGACGGCTATAACCTCGGTGTGGCGTTTCTGCAAAAGGGAAATCACCTTGTTCCAGCTGCTGCCGTCGGCAAAGGCGCCATGCACCAGCACCACGCTGGTTTCACTCTGCGCAAAGGCGCTGGCCGACATCGCCAGCAGACCCGCCGTCAGTATCGATAATGTTTTCATCTTCAGGCTCCTCAGAAATGGTGGACCGGCGCATGCGGCGGCACGGTGAATTCAAGGGTTTTATGGTCGAGAGGCTTATGCGTCGGGTCGGCCAGAATAATGGTCACCTTGTGTTTTCCGGCGGGCAGTCCCACCAGAATCACCGGCTCACCGCTGGTGTCCGCCCAGTGCCAGGGTGCGTCATCCACCACAACGTGAATATGGCCGATGCGCGGAGTGACTTTCAGCGCATCGGGTCCAAAGACAGGTTCTATGCGCAGGTTTTCAACACGGTACTGAATAAAGACAGCCCCCTTACTCAGCGGGCCTGCCAGCGGCGGATCGACAATCAGCCTGGCGGGCGGCTGGGGCTGCTCAAGCGGGGCAACGGCAGCCGGACCGTTGACGTCGGCGGCGCTGAGGCCGCTCAGGGGCGCGGCGCAGACGGAAGACGTTAGCGCGAGTAAAGGAAGCAACAGATGCTGGCGAATCATTTTGGTCTCTCCTCGTGGGGTCATGTCACGAGAGACAGCAGACCATTTTTATGTATCGCGTCTGTTTGCTGATGCGGGATTTTTGTATCGATGCGTAAGCCAGATGGGGGAGATACAGTGCGATACAATTCCCCCGGGCATGACGAGAAGTTTGCTGGCATGGTGTCTTCAGGCGCATCCATCGGATGCGGAGACTTCCCGGAGAAAACATCATGAATAGTGAAAAAGTTGCGTTGATTTTCGGCGGCGCACGTGGAATTGGTGCGGCTATAGCGGCACGACTGGCGAAGGAAGGATATCGCGTTGCCGTGACATGGGTATCACGTCCGGACCGGGCTAATGCGCTGGTCTCATCCATTACTGATGCGGGCGGGGTGGCGCTGGCGATTAACGCTGATAGCGCAGATGCAAGTGCAATTCAGGCTGCGGTTGATGCCACGATCAACCATTACGGCAGGCTGGATGTTGCCGTAGTGAACGCAGGCGTACTGCGGCTGGGTATGCTTGAGGATTATTCAGTGGACGATCTGGATGCCACGCTGTCGGTGAACGTGCGCGGCGTTTTCCTCTCTGTGCAGGCGGCAGTTAAACGAATGAGGGAAGGGGGAAGGGTGATCACCATTGGCAGCAATACCGCTGTGCGAACCGGGCATGCGGGTAGTAGCGTTTATGCGATGAGTAAAGCTGCGGTGGCAGCCATGGTGCAAAACCTGGCGCTGGATCTGGCTCCGAAGCGGATCACAATTAACAATATCCAGCCCGGCCCCATCGCCACGGATATGACGGCCGGAATGGCGGAGCAGATCACCGCACATATCCCTTTAAAACGGATTGGGCAGCCTGAGGAGATCGCATCACTTGCCGCATGGCTTGCTGGAGAAGAGTCTGGATATATGACAGGCGCGAGCCTGACGATTGACGGTGGATTCGTGCTTTAACTGCAGGGGCAGGGAAGCCCGACATTCTGACTAGCGCACGGGTGCGTCGACCACCAGACCCGTTTGCTGCGACTGGAGTTTGTCCTGATGGTGATACCAGGCACCAATGGAGGAATAAACGAAGCGGCCAAAGAAAAACAGGAAGCTGATAAGCAATATGATGCGGGTCATTCGAGTGTTAAATCGATGTGGTTTTCGCATACGTGTGGCCTGACTCACTGTGTTTTTCCTGGACATACCCTTTTGGGCGACGCGGATATTAAGGCACAGCGGGAAGGGTGGGTCAATTCTGCGATGTGTAAATAACCGTCAACATATACATTAACCGATGTTATTAAAAATAATAATTGCATTTACGATATTGATAACACGAAGAAAATTAACCGGAAAAAAACAGAAGAAAGGAAATTTTGAATTAAATAGTTTGATTTAAGTCAACGGATTCCCCGCAGTGGTATTTAAAATCCCTCCTCCATACTGCTTGCCCCGGGTGTTAGCGGGCAGCACGTACGTCAGGTCGGATGCCTGTCTTCATTTTCCCTCAGGAGAAAGGGGGTTTAACCGGGCATCTATGAACACTATTGCTTTCCTGAAACAGAATAAAGACCGCTGGTGGGCGCTGCCGCTTATTTTACCGGTGGTGTTGCTGCCTGTGCTGAGCGCGGCCAATACCCTGACGCAACTGGGCGACGGCATAGTGGCACTCTATTATCTGCCGCTCTTTTTCCTGCTCACCTTAATGCTCTTTTTCGGCGTTGGGGCGATTCCCGGAATAGTGCTGTCGCTGTTTATTCGCTATTACCCGCAAGTTGGGCTGTTTGAAACCGTTGCCGGGATCTTCCATTTTATTATTCCCTTAGTGCTGAGTTGGGGCGGTTATCGCGTCTTTGCCCCCAGACGCAATATGACGGCTTACGGCGATATACGGCTGATGGCGCAGCGCATTTTCTGGCAGGTGTTATGTCCGGCAACGCTGTTTCTGGTGCTGTTTCAGTTTGCGGTTTATCTGGGCGTGTATGAGAGTCGCCAGAGCCTGGCGGGGCTGAACCCGCTTAATATTCACACGCTGATCAACTATCAGGCGCTGCTGGTCAGCGGCTTAACGGGCGTACCGCTGAGTTACCTGATAATCCGGCTGATTCGCCATCCGCGTTATTTCAGGACATTGATTTCTCAGAGCCGCGCGCAGATCGATAAAAAGGTGACGCTCATCGAGTTTTTGGTCTGGTTGATCATACTGGGCGGGCTGCTGCTGTTGCTGCTGATACCAATGAATGAGAACAGCTCTATCTTCACCACTAACTACACGCTGTCGCTCCTGATGCCGGTGATGCTCTGGGGCGCGATGCGCTTTGGTTACAGGCTGACATCCCTCATCTGGACGCCGGTCCTGCTGGTCTCTATTCACTATTTTTACCGTTATATCCCTGTGAATCAGGGCTACGACATTCAACTGGCGATCACCTCTTCCAGCTACCTGGTCTTCTCGTTTGTGGTGGTCTATATGTCGATGCTGTCGACCCGCCAGCGTGCCGTGAATAAGCGCTCCCGCAGGCTGGCGCTCCTCGACCCGGTTGTCCATATGCCTAACCTGCGGGCGTTGTTACGCGATCTGGCCCGGAACCCGTGGTCGGCGCTCTGTTTACTGCGTATTCCTGAACTGGAAGTGCTGGGCCGAAATTATGGCGTATTGCTGCGAATTTTGTACAAACAGCAGCTGGCACAGTGGGTTAATGGCACACTCCAGCCCAATGAGCGGGTGTATCACCTTACCGGGTATGATCTGGCAGTGCGACTCAACGCGGAATCGCACCAGCAGCGAATCGAAACGCTGGATGAGCATATCAAACAGTTCCGTTTTATCTGGGATGGCATGCCGCTACAGCCGCAGGTGGGCATGAGTTACTGCTATGTACGCTCACCCGTGAACCATCTCTATCTGGTGCTGGGGGAGTTAGGGGTTATTGCCGATCTTTCGCTCTCAACCAACCACCCGGAAAACCTTCAGCAGCGTGGTGCTGTCCATCTGCAGCGCAGCCTGAAGGATAAAATCGCGATGATGAGCCGCCTGCAAAAGGCGCTCGACAACAACGAATTCACCCTGCTGGCGCAGCCCGTTCGTGGCCTGCGTGGCGATCGCTATCATGAAGTGCTGCTGCGGATGCCGGATGCGGACGGCGCATTACTTACTCCCGATCGGTTCCTGCCCGTCGCTCAGGAGTTTGGCCTGTCGTCGCGGGTCGATTTGTGGGTGCTGGAGCGCACGCTGCGTTTCCTGGCCGAACACCGTGACAGGCTGCCCGGCCAGCGCTTTGCCATTAATCTTGCGCCCTCAACCGTTTGTCGGGTTCAGTTCCCGCTGGAGGTGAGCCGTCTGCTGAATAAATACGCCGTGGAGGCGTGGCAGTTGATCTTCGAGGTGACCGAGTGCAGTACCTTCGGCAGCGCGGAGCAGGCGATGCATACCCTCCGGCAGCTACAAAAAATGGGCGTACGCATTGCGATAGATGATTTTGGTACCGGCTATGCAAGCTATGCGCGGCTGAAAAGCGTGGACGCAGACATCCTCAAGATTGACGGCAGCTTTATTCGCAATATCGTCAGCAACAGCCTGGATTACCAGATTGTGGCCTCTATTTGCCATTTAGCGCGAATGAAAAAGATGCTGGTGGTTGCGGAATATGTGGAGACCGAAGAGATACGTAGCGCGGTTCACGCGCTCGGTATCGACTATGTGCAGGGCTATCTGATAGGTCGGCCGGTGGCACTTGATTCACTGCTGGAGGCAGAGGCGTCCGTAGCGGACGCCTGAGCCGTTACGCCGCGACGTCGGCGCTCTCTTCTTCGATTTTGAGCATCCAGCCGGTGACCGCTTCCCAGTACTGCTGCTCTTTTTCCAGATCCAGCAGAACCAGCGCATTCTGGCTAAACCAGTCGTGCGGGAAGCTCAGCGTCCAGTGATGGTCATCCGTTTTGAGTTTCAGCGTGGGCGGCGTGGTAGTGGCCTGACGCTGGTTATTCAGCAGCACGCCCAGACGCAGCAGCTGAATCATCGGCAGGAACTGCTTTTTCTTGAACAGCGTGAAGCGCGGCAGATCGTCGAGCTTAATGGCTTTGCGATGATAGCGCACCAGCGTCGCCATCATGGTTTGCTGCTCCTGGTTGAAGCCCGGCAAATCGCTGTTTTGCAGAATGTAGGCGGAATGACGGTGCATGCCGCTGTGGTTGATGTTCAGCCCCACTTCGTGCAGCATCGCGGCCCATTTCAGCAGGGCGGCAAGCTGCGGATGGGCAAGCTTCGGATTCTGCTCCTGCCACTGATCGTACATCTGAACGGTCGTTTCCAGCACCCGCTTCGCCTGTTCGCGGTCGATGTTGTACTGGTTTGCCAGGCTTTGCGCGGTGCGGCTGCGAATATCCTGATGGCGGAAGCGGCCTTCCATCTCATACAGCACGCCTTCACGCAGCGCGCCGTCAGAGAGACGCAGCTCCTTAATGGCCAGCGCATCGAATACGCCGCACAGGATAGCCAGCCCCGGTACAAACACCGCTTTACGCTCGTCGGAAAGACCCGGCAGGCTTAACGCGTCGAAACTTTTATGTTTCAGCACCTCTTCGGTCAGCAACGTCAGGCGTTCGGGGGTGATAAAACCGTCTTTTTCACCCATCGCCAGCAGCACTTCATGGGCCGCTTTGATGGTGCCCGAGGCTCCCAGCGCGACGTTCCAGCCCTGGATACGGTACTGCCAGGCCAGATTTTCCAGCTTCTGAACGGCGGCCATGCGCGCCCGCTGGAAGTTTTCCCGCGAAATCGCACCGCCCGGGAAATACATCTGGGCAAAACTGACGCAGCCCATACGGCGGCTTTCCACCAGACGCGGTTCAAAGTCTTCACCAATGACCAGCTCTGTGGAGCCGCCGCCGATATCAATCACCAGCTTGCGGCCTTTTTCCGGCTGCGTGTGCTCAACGCCCATAAAAATCAGACGCGCCTCTTCGTTACCGGAGATGATCTCAATGGGATAGGGGATCACTTTTTCTGCACGCTTGAGGAATTCAGGGGCATTCAGCGCCTGGCGCAGGGTATGCGTTCCCACAATGCAGACGCTGGAGGGTGAGAAGCCCTGCAGGCGTTCGGCAAACAGCGAAAGGCAGTTCAGGCCGCGCTCCATCGCCTCTTCGCTGAGCATGCTGCGTTCATCAAGACCATCTGCCAGGTGTACGCGCTGCTTCAGACGACCGATGATCTGCAGCGCACCATCCACCTCACGGGCGATGACCATGTGGAAACTGTTAGAACCAAGGTCGACCGCGGCGAATTCCTGTGGTCGTGGGGTCTTATCATTTATCGGCATAGGTTAATCGGGTTGCTCGAGTGATTTGATATAGTCGTAAATCGCCAGTTGCGACCGCACTTTGCGGCGGTTGCCGCGCGGTACATAGCGGTTACTGAGTTCTTTGTCGATATAGCGCGCTTTCACCGTGTCGCTAAACAGAATCTCGATAATGTCGAGAATACGCTGTTTCAAGCGCGGATCCAGCAGCGGCGCTGCGACTTCAATTCGATAATCAATATTGCGCGTCATCCAGTCTGCCGAAGAGAGATAGACCTGTTTATCTCCCGCATTATCGAAAATATAGACCCGATCGTGCTCCAGGTAGCGGTCGACAATGCTGATGACGCGAATATTATCGCTGATACCTTCCAGTTCCGGGATGAGGGAGCACATGCCGCGGATCAGCAGGTTAACCGGAACGCCGGAGCTGGACGCCGCATAGAGTCTGTCCACGAGACCTTTGTCGACCAGATTGTTGAGCTTCAGCGTGATGCCGGACGACAAGCCTTTCTGGGCGTTGGCAATTTCTTTGTCGATCATATCGTACAGCAGGCGGCGCGAGTTCTGCGGTGACACCAGCAGATAATCGAAGCTCACCGGGCGGTACGGGTTCTCAATAAAGTTGAACACCCGGCGCACCTCGTTGGTGATGCGCGCGTCGGCGGTCAGCAGCGAGTAGTCGGTATAAATTCGTGCGGTTTTCTCGTTAAAGTTCCCGGTACCGATGTGGGCATAGCGCACCACGTCGTCACCCTCTTTACGGGAGATAAGGAACAGCTTGGCGTGAATTTTCAGCCCCGGGGCGGAGAAGATAACGTGTACACCTGCTTCCGTCAGACGGCGCGCCCAGTGGATATTGGCCTCTTCGTCGAAACGTGCCTGCAGCTCAACCACCACGGTTACTTTTTTGCCGTTGTGCGCGGCGTGGATCATCGCGTCGATGATGCGGGAGTCTTTCGCCACGCGGTAAATATTGATTTTGATTGCCAGCACGCTCGGGTCAAAGGAGGCCTGACGCAGCAGCTCCAGCACGTGTTCAAACGTGTGATACGGATAGTAGAGCAGGACGTCGCGTTCACGGATGGCATCGAAACCGTTACGGAACTTATCGAACCAGAGATGACGCAGGCGCGGCAGCGGTTTATTCACCAGATTGGCTTTGCCGACGTTCGGGAAGCCAATAAAGTCTTTAAAGTTATGGTAACGACCGCCCGGCACGATGGAGTCATAGCGCGAGATAGTCAGCTTGTCGCGCAGCATTTCCACCATCGCGTCTGGCATATCACGCTGATAGACAAAGCGCACCGGTTCGGCCGTCAGACGCTGCTTGAGGCTGGAGGACATCAGTTCCATCAGGCTGGCTTCCATCTCGTGCACCAGGTCATATTCGGCGTCACGGGTCATCTTCATCGAGTAGGCGTTTAACGCGTCGTAATCGAAGAAGCCTTTGAAGATATCGTCCAGACAGTAGCGCAGGATGTTATCCAGCAGGATCATCGGTTTGCGTCTGCGCGGGGTTTCCGGCGGCAGGTTCACAAAGCGTGGCACCTTGTCGGACGGGATCTCCAGCAGCGCGTAACGGATGGATTCACCGCGAATAATTTCCACCGCCAGGTAGGTGTAGTCATCTTTCAGGAACTGCACCAGATCGGTTTCGCGGTTGATCAGAATAGGGGTGATGTGCTGGCGCAGATACTGTTTAAAGTAGTGGCGCAGCCAGTTTTGTTGGTTAACGGAGAGCTGACGTTCGTTAATCAGGAAGATTTGATTGCGTGCCATCTCCAGCAGCAACTCGTTATAGAGGCCGTCAAATTCCTGATCGGCTTTCAACACGCGGGACTGAATTTTGCCTAACAGATGGCGAGAGTGAGAGTTTAAGCCCTGCTCTTCGCTGATGATGATCCGCCGTTTCAGCTCGGCAAAGCGAACCTTGTAGAACTCATCAAGGTTGTTGGAATAAATGCCCAAAAAACGCATGCGCTCAATAAGCGGGTTGCTTTTGTCCGCCGCTTCCTGGAGTACGCGTTCGTTGAATGCTAACCAGCTTAGCTCTTTCTCGATATATAACTTTTCCTGACCCATTACAGCTCACACTCCAGTTCAATCACAGGACGTGGTAAATCCGTCTCGTCCTTATTATGGCGAGCATTTCCACGATATGTCCAACAGTGCCAGAAAAGTATGACAGTTATTTTTTTGTTGGAGATTTTAGAAGGTTGGAGAAGGGAATATCGGGTAATGCGCTTTGTTGGTCGGGTACGCGCTGCTGCGCCACCCGACAGAACAGACTACTCTTCGGCCGCGTAACCCTGCGGGGGCAGTTTCACGCCATCCAGCCAGGCAGCACCGTCGCGCATCGCCAGACGCCCGTCGACAAACCAGCTGACCACCAGCGGATAAATGGCATGTTCCTGGCTCTGCACCCGTTCGGTGATGTCGTCTTCGGTGTCGCCGTCAAAGACCGGGACTTTCGCCTGCAGGATCACTGGTCCGCCGTCCAGCTCATCGGTCACGAAATGCACCGAGGTCCCGTGCTCTTCATCGCCGTTTTCCAGCACCTGACGATGGGTGTGCAGGCCGGGATATTTCGGCAGAAGCGAAGGGTGGATATTCAGCAGACGCCCGGCGTAGTGCCCGACAAACGCCGGGCTCAGGATGCGCATATACCCCGCCAGCACCACAACGTCCGGCGCGTAGGCATCAATCTCCTGAACCAGTTCGCGGTCAAACGCTTCACGGCCGGCGAACTGACTGGCCTCCAGCGCGTGCGCGGGAATGTTTGCTTCCCGGGCGCGCTCAAGGCCGAACGCGTCGGCCTTGTTGCTGAATACTGCCCGAATGGTGCCATTGATTTTCTTCTGTTTGCAGGCGTCAATGATGGCCTGCAAATTGCTTCCGTTGCCGGAAATGAGCACCACGATGTTTTTCATTCAATGACCACACGCTGTTCGGAATCGGAAGCTTTGATAATACCGATTTTCCACGCGTTTTCACCTTTGTCCGTCAGCAGCTTAACGGCTTTATCCGCTTCGCTCGCTGGCAGGGCGATCACCATACCCACGCCACAGTTAAAGGTGCGGTACATTTCGTGAGAACTCACGTTGCCCGCGGTTTGCAGCCAGTTAAAGACCGCTGGCCACTGCCAGGACGATTCGTCGATTACCGCCTGGGTGTTGTCCGGCAGTACGCGCGGAATGTTTTCCCAGAAGCCGCCACCGGTCAGGTGGGCAATGGCGTGAACGTCCACGTTCTCAATCAGCTCCAGCACGTTTTTCACGTAGATGCGGGTCGGTGCCAGCAGATGGTCAGCCAGAGGTTTACCTTCAAGTTCGGTGGTTTGTGGGTCGCAACCGCTTACTTCGAGGATTTTACGCACCAGCGAGTAGCCGTTAGAGTGCGGGCCGCTGGAGGCCAGCGCAATCAGCACATCACCATCAGCCACTTTACTGCCGTCGATAATTTCTGATTTTTCTACCACACCCACGCAGAAGCCTGCGACGTCATAATCTTCGCCGTGATACATGCCAGGCATTTCTGCGGTTTCACCGCCAACCAGCGCGCAGCCAGACTGCAGACAGCCTTCGGCAATACCGTTGATCACGCTGGCTGCGGTATCCACATCCAGTTTGCCTGTCGCGTAGTAGTCGAGGAAGAACAGCGGCTCAGCGCCTTGTACCACCAGGTCGTTTACACACATCGCGACCAGATCGATACCGATCGTGTCGTGACGTTTTAAATCCATCGCCAGGCGCAGTTTTGTGCCTACACCGTCAGTACCCGAGACCAGAACAGGTTCACGATATTTTTGCGGCAGCGCGCACAGTGCGCCGAAGCCACCCAGACCACCCATAACTTCAGGGCGGCGGGTTTTTTTCACCACACCTTTGATTCGGTCAACCAGCGCATTACCTGCGTCAATATCAACACCGGCATCTTTGTAGCTGAGAGAAGTTTTGTTGGTCACGGCTCAAGTCCCCACGCGATTGCATAGCTAGTAAGAAAAATCGGCGCAATTCTAACAGTCCAGGCAAACGTTTGCGAGCCTATTCTCGGCGCGAGGATCTTTTTTTCTGCTCCGCCCCCGGCGGCGCGCAAACTTGACTCCGTTCACGAAAATGAAACCGGTTTCGGCGATCTGCTTGCATGCGGTTTAGGGAATGAACATCATGAAATGAAACCGGTTTCAGTTTCATTTAGGAGGAATGAAGGCCATGAACATCGCCGCATTTGATATCGGTGGCACCGCGTTAAAAATGGGCATCGCGACAGCGCAGGGAGAGCTACTGCAAACGGATAAGGCCGCCATCAGGAACAGCGACGGTGACGTTATTCTTGCGCAGATGCTGAACTGGGTAACGGCCCATCCCGGGCTTAAGGGGATCGCCATCAGCGCGCCGGGGTATGTTAATCCGCATACCGGCTTTATTGAGATGGGCGGGGCCATTCGCCGCTTCGACCAGTTCGCAATGAAAGGCTGGCTTGAGGCGAAAACGGGTTTACCGGTCACCGTCGAGAATGACGCTAACTGCGTGCTGCTGGCGGAGCGCTGGCAGGGCAAGGCGAAGGATATCGATAACTTTCTGGTACTGACCATCGGCACCGGGATCGGCGGAGCGATTTTCTGCAACGGCAGGCTGGTTCACGGGGCGCGTTTTCGCGCCGGAGAGTTCGGCTACATGCTCACGGAAAGGGCAGACTCAAGACGTGTTGCCCGCCACTCCATGAATGAAAACTGTACGTTACGCACGCTTCGCAAGCGCTATGCCGATTTTCACGGTCTGACGCTTGAGAGCGTCACCGGCGAGGCCATTTTTGATGGCTATGACGCAGGCGACACCGTATGCCGCCGCCTGGTGGATGATTTTCTTAACGGCATTGCGACAGGGCTCTACAACCTGGCGAATGTGTTCGACCCGCAGACCATCTTCATTGGCGGCGGTATCGCGGAGCGGCCCGGGTTTATGGATCTGCTTCGCACCCATCTTGCGTGGTTTGGCATCGCAGATATCGCCGATGTCGTCAGCCACGGCAACCGGGCCGGTCTTGTCGGCGCGGTTTACCACTTCAGACAGCAGTATCCGTCAGCAATCAGCAACATCGAATGAGGGAAAGAGTATGTCAGGATTTAAAGAAGGTTTTCTGTGGGGCGGCGCGGTGGCCGCGCACCAGCTGGAAGGTGGCTGGAAAGAGGGCGGTAAAGGCGTAAGCGTCGCCGATGTCATGACCGCTGGCGCCCACGGCGTGCCGCGTGAAATCACCGACGGCGTGCTGCCAGGCAAAAACTACCCGAACCACGAAGCCATCGATTTTTACCATCGCTATAAAGAAGACATCAAACTCTTTGCGGAGATGGGGTTCAAATGCTTCCGTACCTCCATTGCCTGGACGCGTATTTTCCCGAAAGGGGATGAGCTGGAGCCGAACGAAGCGGGCCTTCAATTCTACGATGACCTTTTCGATGAATGCCTCAAATACGGCATCGAACCGGTTATCACCCTGTCGCATTTTGAGATGCCGTATCATCTGGTCACCGAGTACGGCGGCTGGCGCAACCGTAAGTTGATCGACTTCTTTGTCCGCTTCGCAAAAGCGGTCTTCCAGCGCTATCAGCATAAGGTGAAGTACTGGATGACCTTTAACGAGATCAACAACCAGGCTAACTTCCACGAAGATTTTGCGCCGTTTACCAACTCCGGGCTGAAGTATGCGCCGGGTGAAGACCGTGAGCCAGTGATGTTCCAGGCCGCGCACTATGAGCTGGTGGCCAGCGCGCTGGCGGTAAAAGCCGGGCGCGAGATTAATCCTTCCCTGCAGATCGGCTGCATGATTGCCATGTGCCCCATTTATCCGCTGACCTGCGCGCCTGACGACATCATGATGGCGATGAACGCGATGCATCGTCGCTACTGGTTCACCGACGTTCACGTGCGCGGCAAGTATCCGCAGCATCTGCTTAACTACTTTGCGCGTCGTGGTTTCGCGCTGGACATTACCGAAGAAGACAAAGCGGCACTCACGCAGGGCTGCGTGGATTACATCGGCTTTAGCTATTACATGTCCTTCGCCACCAAAGCGACGGCGGATAACCCGGAACTGGATTACGATGAAAGCAAGAGTCTGGTCTCCAACCCGTACGTGCAGAAATCTGACTGGGGTTGGCAGATTGACCCGGTTGGCCTGCGCTACTCCCTGAACTGGTTCTGGGATCACTACCAGCTGCCGCTGTTCATCGTTGAGAACGGCTTCGGCGCGATTGATATGCAGGAGAGTGACGGCACGGTGAACGACCAGTACCGCATTGATTATCTCTCGGCGCACATCCGCGAGATGAAAAAAGCGGTGGTGGAAGATGGCGTGGATCTGATGGGCTACACCCCGTGGGGCTGTATCGATCTCGTTTCTGCCGGCACCGGTGAGATGAAGAAACGCTACGGGTTTATCTTTGTTGATAAAGACAACGAAGGGAACGGCACGCTGAACCGCAGCAAGAAAAAGTCGTTTGACTGGTATAAGCAGGTGATTGCGAGCAACGGCGACAACCTGTAATTGTCGGGTGGCGCTTACGCTTACCCGACCTACACTACACGTAGGCCCGCGTAAGCGCAGCGCCACCGGGCAGAACCCCGCACCCAAGCCGGAGTCTCGCCTCCGGTTTTTTTTGTCTCTAAATCACTTTGCTTGATATACGTCAAGCAAGATGGGTATGGCCTAATCCGAAAAAAGCGGTATAATCCCGCGATTTTTTTGCGGACGCCACCTCAGAGGAGAAAGAGAATGAAGATTGTGGAAGTGAAACACCCACTCGTTAAACACAAGTTGGGCCTGATGCGTGAGCATGACATCAGCACGAAGCGTTTTCGCGAACTGGCATCTGAAGTCGGCAGCCTGCTGACCTACGAAGCGACCTCTGACCTCGAAACGGAAAAAGTGACCATCGAAGGCTGGAACGGCCCGGTGCAGGTTGAGCAGATCAAAGGTAAGAAAATTACCGTGGTGCCAATCCTGCGTGCTGGTCTTGGCATGATGGAAGGCGTGCTGGAGCACGTACCGAGCGCGCGTATCAGCGTGGTGGGGATCTACCGTAATGAAGAAACCCTGGAGCCGGTTCCGTACTTCCAGAAGCTGGTGTCTAACATCGACGAGCGTATGGCGCTGGTGGTTGACCCGATGCTGGCGACCGGCGGCTCAATGATTGCCACCATCGACCTGCTGAAGAAAGCAGGCTGCAGCAGCATCAAAGTGCTGGTGCTGGTTGCGGCACCGGAAGGGATCGCGGCGCTGGAAAAAGCACACCCGGATGTGGAGCTGTACACCGCGTCTGTCGACCAGGGGCTCAACGAGCACGGGTACATTATCCCGGGGCTGGGCGATGCCGGCGATAAGATCTTTGGTACGAAATAATCGAATAACGATAAATAAGCCGACTTTGAAAGTCGGCTTTTTTTTGAATAAAACACACATAACTAACCATCTCAGAGGAAAACACTATGACGCGCCGTGCTATCGGGGTGAGTGAAAGACCGCCGCTTTTACAGACTATCCCGCTTAGTTTGCAGCACCTGTTCGCTATGTTTGGCGCAACCGTGCTGGTGCCAATCCTGTTTCACATTAACCCGGCTACCGTGCTGTTGTTCAATGGTATCGGGACGCTGCTGTATCTCTTTATCTGTAAAGGTAAAATCCCGGCGTATCTGGGGTCGAGCTTTGCCTTTATCTCGCCGGTGTTGCTGCTGCTGCCCCTGGGGTATGAAGTGGCGCTGGGCGGTTTTATCATGTGCGGTGTGTTGTTCTGCCTGGTCTCTTTCATTGTGAAGAAGGCCGGTACCGGCTGGCTGGACGTGATGTTCCCACCGGCGGCGATGGGGGCCATCGTTGCCGTCATCGGTCTGGAGCTGGCAGGCGTGGCGGCGAATATGGCTGGCCTGCTGCCTGCTGATGGGCAGTCGCCGGACTCTAAAACCATCATCATCTCACTGGTGACGCTGGGTGTGACGGTATTTGGCTCCGTGCTGTTCCGCGGTTTTATGGCGATTATCCCGATCCTGATCGGCGTGCTGGCGGGTTATGCACTCTCCTTCGTGATGGGTGTTGTCGATACCACGCCAATTGCTCAGGCGCACTGGTTTGCCCTGCCAACCTTCTATACGCCACGCTTTGAATGGTTTGCTATCTTCACTATTCTGCCTGCCGCGCTGGTGGTTATTGCTGAACACGTTGGCCACCTTGTGGTGACGGCGAACATCGTTAAACGTGACCTGATCCGCGACCCGGGTCTGCACCGTTCGATGTTTGCAAACGGCTTCTCGACGATCATCTCCGGTTTCTTTGGCTCCACGCCAAACACCACCTACGGTGAGAATATTGGCGTCATGGCGATCACCCGCGTTTACAGCACCTGGGTTATCGGCGGCGCGGCAATCATCGCAATCCTGCTCTCCTGCGTGGGTAAACTGGCGGCAGCGATCCAGATCATCCCGGTTCCGGTGATGGGCGGCGTGTCTCTGCTGCTGTACGGCGTAATTGGCGCATCCGGTATTCGCGTGCTGATTGAGTCCAAAGTGGACTACAGCAAAGCGCAGAACCTGATCCTGACTTCCGTTATCCTGATCATCGGCGTGAGCGGCGCGAAGGTACACATCGGCGCGGCCGAGCTGAAAGGCATGGCGCTGGCGACCATCGTTGGTGTGGGCCTGAGCCTGATTTTCAAGCTGATTTCCGTGATCCGCCCTGAAGAGGTGGTGCTGGACGCTGACGAAAGCGAAAAAGCGTCACACTGATCGTAAAACCGGGTGGACGATCCGCCCGGTTCTCTCCTGGCAGGTTCCGTGCTAAACTCCGTTCCGATTTTATGTAAGATCTGGTTGAGGTACTTCTGAACGGACCGGCACAGCTCTCTCTGCCACTCTATCTCCCTGACGACGAAACTTTCGCGAGTTTCTGGCCGGGTGATAACCCCTCTTTACTGGCTGCACTGCAGAACGTGCTGCGCCAGGATCACAGCGGATACATCTATATCTGGTCACGCGAAGGCGCGGGACGCAGTCACCTGTTGCATGCCGCCTGTGCTGAGCTTTCAGCGCGGGGGGATGCGGTAGGTTATGTACCGCTGGATAAACGTACCTGGTTTGTGCCTGACGTGCTGGAGGGAATGGAACATCTCTCCCTGGTCTGCATCGATAATATCGAATGCGTGGCGGGGGATGAGCCGTGGGAAATGGCGATCTTTAACCTCTATAACCGTATCCTGGAGTCGGGCAAAACCCGGCTGCTGATCACCGGCGATCGTCCTCCGCGCCAGCTGAATCTGGGGCTGCCGGATCTGGCCTCCCGACTCGACTGGGGGCAAATCTACAAACTGCAACCGCTGTCAGATGAAGACAAACTCCAGGCGCTTCAGCTGCGCGCCAGACTGCGCGGATTTGAACTGCCGGAAGACGTAGGGCGCTTCCTGCTCAAGCGTCTGGACAGGGAAATGCGCACGCTGTTTGATACGCTCGATCAGCTCGATCGCGCCTCCATTACCGCCCAGCGCAAGCTCACCATTCCGTTTGTGAAAGATATTCTGAAGCTTTGAGTTTTTTTGCCCGGTGGCGCTGCGCTTACCGGACCTACGGGATCGAGTAGGCCGGGTAAGGCGTAGCCGCCACCCGGCTAGAGATCTCCCATCAGGTGCTCCACCAGCAGCGGAATCGGCCTCCCTGAGGCCACGCTTCTGCCACCCTCACGCCACAGCGCCGTACCGCTAATATCCAGATGCGCCCACGGGATTGTCGGCGGGCAGAAGTGATGCAGCAGCCACGCCGCCGAGGCACTGATCGCCGCATTGTTGGGCGGCGTATTGCACAGATCGGCGATGGCGCTGTCGGTCTGCTTTTTCAGCCGCGCATCCAGCGGCAGGGACCACACTTCATCTCCGCTCTGTTTTCCTGCCTGCGTCAGCGCCTGGCGCAGTGGCTCGTCCTGGGTCATCAACCCGCTCAGCTCATATCCCAGCGCTTTGACCACCGCACCCGTCAGCGTTGCCATATCGATAATGTAGCGCGCCTGCGGATGGCGCTGGCTGGCCCAGGCGATAGCGTCTGCCAGCACCAGTCGGCCTTCGGCATCGGTATTGTTGATTTCAACCGTGGTGCCGTTGCAGGCTCTGGCTACCGTGCCAGGCTGCATGGCGTCCGGGCCGATGGCGTTTTCTGCCAGCGCCAGCACGCCCATGAGGCGCACGGGGAGCGCCAGCTCTGCAACGGTCAGCATCAGCCCCAGCACGTTCGCTGCCCCGCACATGTCATATTTCATGGTGTACATGCCCGCGCCATCCTTGAGCCACAGGCCGCCGGTATCGAAGGTAATGCCTTTACCAACATAGCAGCGCACCGGGCCGTCAGAAACACCGTCATAGTGAATAGCCAGCAGTCGTGGCGGGCAGGAGGCGCCTTTGCCAACGGCGTGAAGCAGCCCCAGACCCTGCTCAACGATCTGCTTTTCATCCAGCACTTCACAGCGCAGGGCAGGGAAGGCCGCGCACAGCGTCTGCGCCTCCTGCACCATAAACTGCGGCGTGCAGCGGTTGGAGGGGATATCGGCCAGACGGCGTGCGGCGACCATCCCACGGCTAGTGGCGTGCTGCTGGCGGAAGATAACGTCCAGCCGCGCCTGCTGTTCTGGCAGGCAGAGGGCGGTAACGTGCTCAACGCGCAAAGTGACATCGTCCGCTTTCTTCAGCTGCAGATCGCTAAGCCTGTGCGACTGATTAAAAAGAAAACGCAGGACCTGTTGCAGCACAACGTCGTCAATGTGGGTGACATCCAGGACCACGTCGGTGCTGACGGGCGTGGCCAGCAGCGGACGGATTGCCGTAAGCAATCCTTCGGTAAGGCTATCCTGCCAGAGAGCATCCGGCACCAGCGTGATGCGCGCAAAAGGCGCACAGCCAAAACGGGTGTCGGCAACGGCATCTTGCCCGCGCATTTCCGCAATCAGTGGCGTGTCCGGCAACAGCGTAGACGTGCTGCGGGCGATGAGGTGGCCGTGTGGTTTTACGTCAGAAAGGGCGGTTATCAGCTGATACGTCATCATCATTACTCCTCAATCGGTGCGCGGATCCGTGCGGCATAGGCCTGCATCCATTCATCATCCACCGCCTGATAGTGCGTTTTTTCCCGCAGGCGTTCGGCGCGAAACACGGTCAGCGGCTGGCGTGCCGTCGCCACCACAAAGGAGAACGTTTTAATGTTGGTGGCGGCGCCAAATTCACCTTTGTTATTCATGCATACCACGGAGAGATCCCCCGCGCGGCCAAAGCGCGACATCAGCCTGTCTTCCAGCTCGAACACCACGGAATCTGCCGCCTGCTGCGGAGACATCCCCTGCGCCATGCGGCGAACAATTTCGTAGCTGGTGCAGCCTTTCATCAGATCTTCGCCCACGCCCGTGGCGGTGGCGGCGCCGGTTTCACTGTCGCAGTAGAAGCCGGAGCCGATGATCGGCGAATCGCCAAGTCGGCCGCGCTTTTTCATAAACAGGCCGCTGGTGGAGGTCGCCACGCTCATGGATCCCTGTTTGTCGAGACCGATAATCCCGACCGTGTCATGGCCATCGTAGGGGCTTAAGCCTTTATCCAGCGTCTCCCGGCAGCGCTTGCGGTAGTGCTGCATGGCCCGGTCGGTGAGCATCGTTTTGTCGGCAAAACCCTGGCTCAATGCCCACTCGCGTGCGCCCTGACCGACCAGCAGGCTGTTATAGCGCTGGCGGCTTAACGCCTGCGCCACGCGTACCGGGTTGGCGATATCCACCAGATTTCCCACAGCGCCAAACGCCAGCGTGTCGCCGTCCATGTAGGCGGCGTCCAGTTCCACCTCGCCATTTTCGGTTGGTAGCCCGCCGTAGCCGACCGATTTATAGAACGGGAAGTCCTCGACGGCGGCAACGGCATCCACGACCGCGGCAGCCACCGGTTTCCCTGCTGCCAGCGCAGAGGCCGACTCGGTGACGCCTTCAAGCGCCATTCGCCAGGTGGCGATAATTCCCCACATGCTTTACTCCTGTTTTGCAAGGGTGGTGTCGGTTTGCGTCACGGTGGCAATCTCCGCGGCGCGGTACTGTTTATCCACGATACGCATGAATGGCAGATACAGCATGGCGCCAATCAGCAGGTTGATAAGCTGCATGATGCTGCCGCTGAGATGCCCGGTGACGATAAAACCGCTGATAACAGGCGGCAGCGTCCAGGGGATAAACACCCCGGTGGTGACGGCGACCGCACCAATTTTCATTGCCACGTACTGCACGGTGACCAGCACCAGCGGCACCAGATTGAACGGAATGAGCATGATCGGGTTCATGATCACCGGCAGGCCGAACAGAATCGGCTCGTTGATGTTAAACACCGAGGCCCCCGCGCCCAGGCGTGCCACTTCGCGCATGTTTTTACTGCGGGCGAAAATCAGCATCGCAATCACCAGCGACAGCGTGGCCCCTGCGCCGCCCATCCAGATCATGTCAAAAAACTGTTCGGTGATAATGTGCGGTGGGGTAGCGCCGGCCTGAATGGCGGCGATGTTATCGGTCTGGTTCTCCATCCACAGCGGGCGAATAATGCCGTTGATCATCGAACCGGAGTTAATGCCCACTGACCACAGAATGGTGATGCTGAATACGGTCATCAGCGCGCCAAAATAGGAAGTGCCGTAGTGGCGAACCGGGGTTGCTACTACCTCGTAAATAAACTGATGGATGGTGTTGTAATGGGTGTTTTCAAAGCCGATGCGGATCATCAGCACCAGGATCATCACCAAGAGGGCAGGGATCAGCGCCGCGAACGACTCCTGCACCGCAGGCGGCACGCCATCCGGCATTCTGATAACCAGTTTTTTGCGCTTCAGCCAGCAGAACAGCTCCGTCCAAAGCAGAGAGCCAATCATCGCCACGAATAACCCTTTACTGCCAATCCACTCTACCGGCATGACGGTGATGCCACCCTGTTCCGCCACTTTGATAAAAGGGGTCAGGATCAGAAAGGCGACCAGCGCCAGAATGCCGCAGGAGATACGGTCTTCGCCATAGTGTTCAGCCAGGCGATAGGCGACCAGGAAGCTGATAAACAGCGACATGGTCGAGAACACCGCGTTGAACGGGATTTCGATAATCGCGCTCCAGCTTTCCCCAAACGCCTGAGACATAAACTGCTGATAGGTTTGATTGGGAAAGGAGGAGATCACCAGCAGGATGGAGCCGACGATGATAAACGGCATGAATGAAACGTAGGCACCGCGAATGGCACCAAGATGACGCTGCTGGGCCGTTTTGGCCGCCAGCGGCATCAGTTTTGCTTCAAGAAATCCCAGAACATTGTTCATTGTGAACTCCGTACAAGATTGAGAGGTGTTGTTTATGTTATCTCTGGGGATTATCAGTGAAGCGCGGCGAGCGAAAGGTGAAATCGGTCACAAAGCAATCGCTGGTGTATTATAAATCTCATAAGATTAGTTCTGGAGTTTGTTGCGATGGAAATCAAACTGCACGCCAATGCGACCACGACGCCGCGCATCCGCCGTTATCTTCAACAGTCTGAGAAGAGCGACAGAGAGCTGGCCGTAGAGCTGGGGATTTCGGTCACTACCGTCAGACGCTGGCGCAATCGCGACCAGGTGTCGGATAACCATACGACGCCAAAAGTGATACACAAAGCAATGAGACAAGAGCAGGTTGCGCTGGTGAATGCCCTGCGTGACATCCTGGGCGCACCGTTGGACGACCTGCTGCTTATGGTCAACGACGTCCTGGGGATCGCTGTTTCCCGCGCCACCCTGAACCGCTATCTCAAACCGGCCGCTGCAAAGCAAAAAGGGGCCCCCTTGCAGGGGAAAAAGGCGCTGAAAGCGGGTGTTACGCCCCATACGCTGGAACTGCACCATTTGCCTTTGTCGCTGCATATGGACGACGGCGGGGAGCAGCATCTGCTTTGGGCGCGAGAGCCGGTGAGTGGCTGGTGCTATGCCCGGCTTTATGCGGGACTGTCGCCTCAACGACTGAATACCTGGACGCAGGAGGTGCTGGCGGCGTGTCCGGCTGCTATACAATCTGTTGAGACTTTTGGTTTTGAGGCGACGCTGGCTGTTAACGACATTGCGGTTAAGGCACATCAACGTACCTGCAGTGCACTTCAGGTGATGGTGCCCTTACGCGATATTATTCCGCGGGTGAATGTGGAACCGGCGGGGGCGCTATTGATGACCTTGTGCGAGTTTTACAACCGGGGTAAAGCGCAGAAAAAACTGGGGGAAAGTACGCCGCAGGCCTTTCTGGAAGGGCTGCGGCGCGAGGCTTAAAGAATGTCGAGCACATCTTCCGGCGGACGCCCAATGCGCGCCTTGCCGTTTGCCACCACAATTGGGCGTTCAATGAGCTTCGGATTGTCAACCATCGCCTGCACGAGCTCAGCTTCAGTGAGACGCGGGTCGTCCAGGTTAAGTGACTTATAGAGATCCTCTTTCTGGCGCATCAACTCACGTGCACTGCCCATACCCAGCATATGCAGGAGCTGGCGGATTGTCTGCGCGTCTGGTGGTGTCTCCAGATACAGCACCACCTCAGGCTCTACGCCGTTGGATTTCAGCAGGCTGAGGGTGTCGCGGCTCTTGGAGCAGCGAGGGTTATGGTAGATTTTTACCGCGTCAGTCATATTTTCTTCCTTTTTACATCTTTTCGTACGGCTTGAAGCGCTGCTGTAGCGCGCGCAGCTGATCGATACGCGCATCGTAACGGGCCTGTTGCAGGCTGCCAAGTTTGACCTGCGAACTGGCGCTGCTGAGCATCGAAATGGCCTGATCCAGACGCCCCACCAGGGCAAACCCTTCGGCACGTGCCGCCAGCTCCTGATCGCGGTTGCCCAGCTGGGCTTCTGCCTGAGCGAGCAGATCCCAGCCGTTTTGATCGTCTTTATTGTCGAAGGTGTAGCGGTTCAGAATGGTGGCCGCTTCACCCGGCTGGCCGCCCTGCAGATAAGCGTTCGCCAGGTTAAGCTGCAGCACCGGGTTGGTCCGCACCTCTTTGGCACCTTTCAGGCGGTTAATCGCATCGGCAGGTCTCTTCTGCCCCAGGTCGATATCCGTGGAGAGGTCGAGATACCACGGGTTATTCGGGTCGGCGGCCAGCAACGGTTGCAGCGTTTTTCGCGCTTCGTCGTATTTGCTGGCTTCCATCGCCTGCAGGGCACGACCGTATTGCGCCGCGTTCTTCTCGCGCACGTTGCCTTTTGCCAGGGCATCCAGCAGGTCGCTGGTGAGCTGGTTGCGCCCGGAATTGTACATGCCCAGCGTTCTCACTTTCGCCATGTAGAAATCCTGTGAGGATTGCACCACCACCGGACGCATCTGATTGGCACGGTTACGCGCATCGGACAGACGGCTTTCCGGTAACGGGTGGGTGAGCAGAATTTCGGGTGGACGTGACGAGTAGCGTGCCTGATCGAGCAGTTTTTCCAGGAAGCTGGGCATGGCCTGTGGGTCAAAGCCCGAGCGCTGCAACACCTGGATGCCAATGCGGTCCGCTTCCTGTTCGTTTTGCTGGGTGAAACTGATCATCCCCTGGCGCGTGCCTGCCAGCGTGCCGGTTAATGCGGCCATCCCGGCCTGCGGACTGGCCATCGCCAGCAAAATAGAGCCCAGCGCACCCACCCAGGTCAGGGGCGCGTTGCGTTTCTGGTCTTCCATCGCACGGGCCAGATGGCGCTGGGTCACGTGGGAAATTTCGTGCGCCATGACCGACGCCAGCTGGCTTTCGTTATCGGAATAACGGAATAACGCCGAATGCAGCACCACGTTACCGCCAAAGAAGGCGAAGGCGTTGATTTCGTCGTTATTGATTAAATAGAAGTGGAAGGGGGTTTTTACCGAGTTGGCGTGCGCGACCAGGCGCATCCCCAGACCATTAATGTACTGCACCAGCAATGGGTCATTGATCAGCGGAGCACTGCCGCGCAGCTGGCGAACATAGTAATCACCCATCTGCATCTCCTGACCAATGGAGAGCGTGCTTCCTGCTGTGGTGCCCATGTCCGGCAATGAATCGGACGAATCAGCAAAAGCTGGCAACACCTGACCGACCGTTACGGCGGCAATCAGTGTCGCAACCACTGTTTTTTTCAACTGCCTGAACATAACCACTGTCCTGTATTTTGGATGTGCTAATTTGACCGATGAACCCGCATATCGTTCATCTCCACAGCCCTGCGAGTGTAGCCGTGTTGTGGCATGAAGAAAATCCCATTCATCAGGCTTTTGCGGATTGTGACAGCAATACAAAAAGCGAAAGTCTTTTTTGTGACAGTTAGATACAATTCACCTTCTGACTCCCGTCATTCGATTCAGGGAAGGGTTGTATGCTCGAAATGTTAATGCAGTGGTACCGGCGCCGGTTTAGCGACCCGGAAGCCATTGCTTTGCTGGTTATTCTGGTTGCCGGGTTCGGTATTCTGTTCTTCTTCAGCGGCCTTCTGGCACCACTGCTGGTGGCGATTGTGCTGGCCTATCTGCTGGAGTGGCCAACCGCGCGGCTGGAGAATATCGGCTGCTCCCGACGCTGGGCGACCAGCATCGTGCTGGTGCTGTTTGTTGGCATTCTGCTGTTGATGGCGTTTGTGGTCATGCCCGTCGCCTGGCAGCAGGGGATCAACCTGATCCGCGATATGCCCGGCATGTTAAATAAGCTTTCTGATTTTGCCGCCACGCTGCCGCGTCGTTATCCGGCGCTGATGGACGCGGGGATCATCGATGCGATGGCCGAAAACATGCGCGCCCGCATCATGACCATGGGCGATTCGGTGGTGAAATACTCCCTGGCGTCGCTGGTTGGGCTCCTTACGCTCGCCGTCTACCTGGTGCTGGTACCGTTGATGGTGTTCTTCCTGGTGAAGGACAAAGATCAGATGCTCAACGCCGTGCGGCGTATTCTGCCGCGTAATCGCGGGCTGGCCGGGCAGGTGTGGGAAGAGATGAACCAGCAGATCACCAACTACATTCGCGGCAAGGTGCTGGAGATGATTGTGGTTGGGGTCGCGACGTGGATTGGCTTCCTGATCTTCGGGCTTAACTACTCGCTGCTGCTGGCGGTGCTGGTGGGGCTGTCGGTCCTTATTCCGTATATTGGCGCATTTGTGGTCACCATTCCGGTTGTTGGGGTCGCGCTGTTCCAGTTTGGCCTGGGCACCGAGTTCTGGAGCTGCTTCGCGGTGTACCTGATTATTCAGGCCCTGGATGGCAACCTGCTGGTGCCGGTACTGTTCTCAGAAGCAGTGAATCTGCATCCGCTGGTGATTATCTTATCGGTGGTGATTTTCGGCGGGCTGTGGGGATTCTGGGGCGTGTTCTTTGCCATTCCGCTGGCGACGCTGATTAAAGCCGTCGTCCATGCATGGCCGGATGTGCCAGCGGTGGAGGAGAAGTAGTTTTTGTGCGGCCTGATGCCCTTCTCCCACGGGGAGAGGGGGAAAACACTAAAAACGGCAACCAGGTTGCCGTTTTGCATTTATCTTGTAGGTCGGGTAAGGCGAAGCCGCCACCCGACACTCACTTTCAGGCACTTTGTTTCAGCCAGTTCAGCACCACGTCGTGGTGGTTGCTGGTTTTGAAGTCGTCAAAGACATGTTCCACTTTACCGTCAGCGTCAATCAGGAAGCTGATGCGGTGAATGCCGTCATAGGTTTTGCCCATAAACGTCTTCTCGCCCCAGACGCCGAACTGCTCACAGACCTGATGATCTTCGTCGGAAAGCAGCGTGAAGTTCAGCAGCTCTTTTTCAGCAAATCGTGACAGCTTTTCTGGCTTATCAGTGCTGATGCCCAGCACTTCCACGCCGGCTTTTTTCAACTCGTCCATGTTGTCGCGTAAGCCGCAGGCCTGCACGGTGCAGCCCGGGGTCATGGCTTTCGGGTAGAAATAGACCAGAACACGCTGTCCCTGGAAGTCGGTCAAATTTACTTGCTCACCATCCTGATCCGGTAAGCTAAATTTCGGTGCGATGTCACCGGCTTTCAGTGGGTTCATTACTCAACTCCATCCTGTTCATGCTGCGAATAATTTACGACGCTTATACTGCCTTGCGCGTGTAATTCTGTACAGAGGGCTTTGAACGCTTGCTCGATATTTGACGCATCCTGTGATGCAGGACTGTGGGCGGTGATTTGAATAAAGAGGGTAGGAACGGCACTCTCATCAGCCGGTTGTGTGCGGGAAACCAGCTCGGCAATGTTCATCTGATGGCTGTCAAACAGCGCGGTAAAACGCTCGATCAGATGAGGGGAATCAGGAACTTCAACCTGTACCCAGACGGTGGCAGGCATGGCCGGACGCGGACGCGCATTGGTGCGTTTCATCACGATCAGCAAATCCAGCTCCGCGCCTTTCAGCGGCAGGGTAGATTCGATAAGCGTGATGGCGTTCCATGTCCCGGACAGCAGCATAATAAACGTGAACTCTTCGCCCAGCATCGCCAGACGGCTGTCCTCGATATTACAGCCGCAGCTGCTCACGTGGCGGGTAATGGTGTTCACGATACCCGGCCTGTCAGCACCCAGCGCAGTGATAACCAGGTAATGTTGTGATGAGGTTGTCAAACCTGTTCTTCCTTTGCTTGGTTAAGTCTTCCTAAGGAAAGCATAAAAAAAACATGCATACAACCGCCTGAGGGCCTCAGGTCGCTTGCTTTTATTACAGTTCCAAACGTACCATTGAGGCTCTTGTTCGCACAGAGGATGGCTCATGTTCACGGGAAGTATTGTCGCGCTTGTAACACCGATGGATGAAAAAGGTAATGTCTGCCGGTCAAGCATGAAGAAGCTGATTGATTACCATGTCGCCAATGGAACCTCGGCGATCGTTTCGGTAGGGACTACCGGTGAATCTGCAACGCTGAGCCACGAAGAGCACGGCGATGTGGTGATGTTGACCCTCGAACTGGCTGACGGACGTATTCCGGTCATCGCGGGAACGGGCGCGAATGCAACCGCAGAAGCGATCAGCCTGACCCAACGTTTTAACGACAGCGGCGTTGTTGGCTGTCTCACGGTCACCCCTTACTACAACCGTCCTACTCAGGAAGGTTTGTTCCAGCATTTCAAAGCCATCGCTGAACATACTGACTTGCCACAAATTCTGTATAATGTGCCGTCCCGTACTGGCTGCGATATGCTGCCGGAAACCGTTGGTCGTCTCTCGAAAGTAAAAAATATTATCGGGATTAAAGAGGCGACAGGGAACTTAAGCCGCGTTCATCAGATCAAAGAGCTGGTTTCAGACGACTTTATCCTGTTGAGCGGTGACGATGCGACCGCGCTGGACTTCATGCAGCTCGGTGGTCATGGCGTGATCTCCGTAACGTCGAACGTTGCGGCCCGCGATATGGCGGAAATGTGCAAGCTGGCGGCGGCAGGTCACTTTGATGAAGCCCGTCTCATTAATAAACGTCTGATGCCGTTGCACAATAAATTATTTGTCGAACCCAATCCGATCCCGGTGAAATGGGCATGTAAGGAGTTGGGACTTGTAGCAACCGATACGCTGCGTCTGCCAATGACACCGATTACCGACCACGGTCGTGAAATCGTCACTGCAGCGCTGAAGCATGCCGGTTTGCTGTAAAGTTTAGGGAGATTTGATGGCTTATTCAGTACAGAAGTCGCGCCTGGCGAAGGTTGCGAGTGTTTCGCTTGTTATGCTGCTCGCTGCCTGTAGTTCAGACTCGCGCTACAAGCGCCAGGTGAGCGGTGATGAATCCTATCTGGATGCGACCCCGCTTGCTGAACTTCATGCACCGGCTGGCATGATCCTGCCGATTCAGAACGGCGATTATAATATCCCCGTGACCAACGGCAGCGGCCCGGTGGGCAAAGCGCTTGATATTCGTCCACCAGCACAGCCTCTGGCGCTGGTGAGCGGGGCGCGCACCCAGTTTACCGGTGATACCGCGTCTCTGATGGTGGAAAGCGCACGTGGCAGCACGCTGTGGCCACAGGTGGTGAGCGTCATTCAGTCGAAGAACTACACGATTGACAAGCGTGATGACGCCAGCCAGACGTTAACCACCGACTGGATCGAGTGGAACCGTCTGGATGAAGACCAGCAGTACCGTGGTCGTTATCAAGTCTCCGTTAAACCGCAGGGCTATCAGCAGGCGGTTACCGTTAAGCTGTTGAACCTGGAGCAGGCGGGTAAACCGGTGGCGGATGCTGCCTCTATGCAGCGTTACAGCACTGAAATGCTGAACGTGATTGCTGCGGGTCTGGATAAGAACGCCACAGACGCGGCTAACGCCTCACAGAACCGCAACGGCATGACGTTTGATGTCCAGAGCGGCGCGGATGATACCGGCCTGCCAATGCTGGTTGTTCGTGCGCCATTCAACCAGACCTGGCAGCGCCTGCCAGCGACGCTGGAGAAAGTGGGCATGAAGGTGACCGACAGCACGCGTTCAACCGGAAGCATAACCGCAACGTATAAGCCGCTGTCCGACAGCGCATGGCAGGAGCTGGGCGCACGCGATCCACAGCTCGCTTCCGGCGACTACAAGATTCAGGTAGGCGACCTTGATAACCGCAGTAGCCTGCAGTTTATCGATCCGAAAGGTCACACGCTGACCCAGTCGCAGAACGATGCGCTGGTCGCGGTCTTCCAGGCTGCATTCAGCAAATAAATACGAGGGCTGGTGAATCCAGCCCTTTTTATTTTCGTGCTACGCAAACGTGTGCGTGGCATAATATGCCCAGTTTTGAACACAAATCATCACACCAGGAGTAATCAAGATGCAGAAGCAAGCTGAGTTGTATCGTGGCAAAGCGAAGACCGTATACAGCACGGAAAACCCGGATCTGTTGGTGCTCGAGTTCCGCAATGATACGTCAGCAGGGGATGGCGCACGCATTGAGCAGTTCGATCGTAAAGGCATGGTGAACAACAAGTTCAACCACTTCATTATGACCAAACTGGCCGAAGCGGGTATCCCGACTCAGATGGAAGCGTTGCTGTCCGATACGGAATGTCTGGTGAAAAAACTGGATATGGTTCCGGTTGAGTGCGTCATTCGTAACCGTGCCGCGGGCTCCCTGGTGAAGCGTCTGGGCATTGAGGAAGGCATCGAGCTGAATCCACCGCTGTTCGATCTGTTCCTGAAAAACGACGCCATGCACGATCCGATGGTCAATGACTCCTACTGCGAAACCTTCGGCTGGGTGAACAAAGAGAACCTGGCGCGCATGAAAGAGCTGACCTACAAAGCCAACGACGTGCTGAAAAAACTGTTTGATGATGCTGGCCTGATCCTCGTCGACTTCAAGCTGGAGTTCGGTCTGTTCAAAGGCGAAGTGGTACTCGGTGACGAGTTCTCACCGGACGGCAGCCGTCTGTGGGACAAAGAAACGCTGGATAAAATGGATAAAGACCGTTTCCGTCAGAGCCTGGGTGGCCTGATTGAAGCGTACGAAGCAGTGGCTCACCGTTTAGGCGTTAAGCTCGACTAACTCCCTCATCGCCAAAGGATGTTCATATCCTTTGGCGTCTTACCTTTGTTTCCTATGGTAATCTTGCCGTTAACCGCCTACGATCATAGCTATTATTAATGGAATAGTTCGAGGTAGTTATGCGCTGGCAAGGGCGTCGTGAAAGTGACAATGTAGAAGACAGACGTGGTGATAGCGGTGGCGGCCCTTCCATGGGTGGCCCCGGCTTCCGTTTACCCAGCGGAAAAGGCGGAATCATTCTGCTGATTGTGGTGCTGGTTGCGGGTTACTACGGGGTCGATCTCACCGGGTTAATGACCGGTCAGCCGCTGCAGCAACAGCAGCAATCTCAGCGCTCCATCAACCCAAATGAAGATGAAGCGGCCAAATTTACCTCCGTTATTCTCGCGACCACTGAAGACACGTGGAGCCAGCAGTTTGAGAAAATGGGGCGCAGCTACCAGCAGCCGAAGCTGGTGATGTACCGTGGTGCGACCCGCACTGGCTGCGGCACCGGACAGTCGGTGATGGGGCCGTTCTACTGTCCGGCAGACAGCACCGTCTATATCGATCTCTCTTTTTATGATGACATGAAACGCAAACTCGGTGCCGACGGTGATTTTGCTCAGGGCTACGTGATTGCGCATGAAGTGGGGCATCACGTGCAAAAATTGCTGGGCATTGAGCCTAAGGTTCGTCAGCTTCAGCAAAACGCCTCGCAGGCAGAGGTCAATCGCCTTTCCGTGCGTATGGAGCTGCAGGCGGACTGCTTCGCGGGCGTCTGGGGTAACAGCATGCAGAAGCAGGGCGTGCTGGAATCTGGCGACCTGGAAGAGGCGTTAAATGCCGCAGAGGCCATTGGTGACGACCGTCTCCAGCAGCAGAGCCAGGGCCGGGTTGTGCCGGACAGCTTCACTCACGGGACGTCAGAACAACGTTACACCTGGTTTAAACGCGGTTTTGACAGCGGTGACCCGGCGCAGTGCAATACCTTCGGTAAAGCCATGTAATGGTGGCGTTTGACCAACTGATTAGCCAGCTTGAGCGCACCGGCCAGCGTCGGCTGGTGGTGCTCAGCGGTGATGCGCAGTGGTCCCTGGCGCAGGCCGGGGCGCTGCGTGATACGCTTTCCGGGGATTGGGTGTGGCTGGATGAAAACCCTTCCCGGGAGATAAGCGGGCTGCTGGGGCGCGAGTTCTGGCATGCTGTTTTTGATGCCCGCGCCGGGTTTGATGTCTCAGCCTTTGCCGCCCTGAGCGGAACGCTGCGTGCCGGGAGCCTGCTGGTGCTGTTGGCTCCCCCGCTTGCGGTGTGGGCAGACACGCCCGACAGTGATTCCCTGCGCTGGAGCGACAGCGCGGAACCCATTCCCACGCCGAATTTCATTCGCCACTTTTGTCAGACGATTACCCGCGACCCCGATGCAATCGTCTGGCAGCAAAACCAGCCGTTAACCCTTCCTCCGTTTCCTGATGCTCCTGACTGGCAACCCGCTAACGGTGCACCCCAGCGCGAGCAGGCGGAGATCCTGCAGGCACTTCGTGCAATGCCGAAAGGCGTTGCGGCCGTTACCGCCCCGCGCGGGCGGGGAAAGTCGGCGCTTGCCGGCATGCTGCTGAACAGCATTGAGGGCAGAGCAGTTGTCACCGCACCGGCAAAGGGAGCAACGGAGGTCATCGCACGGTTTGCGGGTGAACATTTTCACTTTATGGCACCGGATGCGCTGCTGGCCTCCTCACACCATGCCGACTGGCTGATTGTCGATGAGGCGGCGGCCATACCCGGCCCTGTGCTGGAGAAGCTGGTTGCGCGCTTTCCACGGGTACTGTTAACCACGACGGTACAAGGGTATGAAGGAACCGGAAGAGGGTTTTTGCTTAAATTCTGCGCGCAGTTCAGCGCCCTGCAGAGTTATACCTTATCCACCCCCGTTCGCTGGACTGCGGGATGTCCGCTTGAGCGGGTAGTCGCCAGCGCACTGCTGTTTGACGACACGCTCATCGACCAGCAGCCGAAAGGAGAGGTGCAACTGACCTCTCTGGCCCCCGACGCATGGGAGCACACGCCTGCACTCGCCGCGAGTGTCTACGAGCTGCTTTGTGCGGCCCATTACCGTACCTCGCCGCTGGATCTGCGCCGTATGATGGACGCCCCCGGTCAGCACGTTGCCGTCGCGCAAACGGACCCGGTCATTGCGGGCGCGCTGTGGCTGGTAGACGAAGGCGGGTTAAGCCCGGCGCTAAGTCGCGCAGTATGGGCGGGTTTTCGTCGACCTCGCGGCAATCTTGTCGCGCAGTCTCTGGCCGCGCATGGTGGCACGCCTCTGGCAGCAACGCTGAAAGGTCGACGGATCACGCGCATCGCTGTTCACCCTCACCGGCAACGGGAAGGGATCGGCCGGGCGCTCATCCGCGAGGCCTGCGGGGAGGATTATCTCTCGGTGAGCTTTGGCTTTACCGACGCGCTGTGGCATTTCTGGCAGCAGTGCGGCTTTGAGCTGGTACGGATAGGCAGCCACCGCGAAGCCAGCAGCGGCTGCTATACCGCAATGGCATTATTGCCGCAAAGTGAGGCGGGGCATCGTCTGTGTGAACAGGCCCGGCTGCGCCTGCATCGCGATGCGCGTGTCTTATCATTGTGGAATGGCGAAAAGATCCCGGTGGCAGATGAGTGGGAAGCTACCCTTAATAGTGACGACTGGCTGGAGCTGGCAGGCTTTGCCTTTGCACACCGGCCCTTTGCTACGTCCGTTGCCGCATTGACGCGTTTGCTGCTCGCCGTCGATCTGCCGCTTCCGGCCCTGCGCGGTAAAATTGAGGCACGAAGAGAGGACGCTGCGCTCAGTGCTGAACTGTCGCTCACCGGGCGAAAAGCGGTGCTGGCAAGATTACGCGCTGAAACGGCGCAGGCCCTTGAATGTCTTGATAAAGCGCGCAGTCAGCAGCTCAAAAGCGACATTTTGCAATGGCAATTTTTTCAATGACTTCTTCAGTAAAGTGGCATGGTCATTCCCCCCGCAAGGCGTAGAATCCAGGTCATCAATTAAGGAGACCGCCATGAAACACGATCATTTTGTTGTTCAAAGCCCCGACAAACCGGCTAAACAGTTACTGTTGCTGTTTCATGGCGTTGGCGATAACGCCGTCAATATGGGAGAGATTGGTCGCTGGTTTGCACCTGTTTTTCCTGAGGCGCTGATTGTCAGTATCGGCGGCGTGGAGCCGTGTGGCCCTGACGGACGGCAGTGGTTCTCCGTTCAGGGCGTGACGGAAGAGAACCGTCAGGCGCGTATTGATGCCATTATGCCGGTCTTTATCGAAACCGTGCGTTACTGGCAGCAGCAGAGCGGCGTCGGTGCCGACGCGACCGCGCTGATTGGCTTTTCACAGGGGTCAATTATGTCTCTGGAGAGCGTGAAAGCAGAGCCGGGTCTGGCTTCGCGCGTGATTGCCTTTAACGGCCGTTTCGCGACGCTACCGACGAGCGCGACCACGCAGACAACGATCCACTTGATCCACGGTGGCGAAGACCGGGTGATTGAGCTTTCGCATGCCGTAGCTGCCCAGGAAGCCCTGATCCGGGAAGGCGGGGATGTGACGCTGGATATCGTTGACGATCTCGGCCACGCGATTGACGATCGCAGCATGCAGTTTGCGCTCGACCATCTGCGCTATACCGTACCGAAGCACTACTTTGATGAAGCGCTCAGCGGCGGTAAGCCGGACGATGATGATATTGTTGAGTTTATGTGATTATTTCCCCTCACCCTAACCCTCTCCCCTAAGGGGAGAGGGAACATGGCACCCCTCGCCCCTCTGGGGAGAGGGGCTGGGGGTGAGGGGATTACTTCTTCTGGTCTTTCTTCGGCCAGTCGTCGTCGTCATCCCACTTATCGTTAAAATCACGATGAGGCGGAAGATCCGGCTTGTTGGCGAGGAATTTTTTATGGTCAACGCGCTTAAGATCTTTAATCACGTTAAGCAATACGCCTACCAGAAACACTAACACCAGAATCCACCAGTACTTTGCAAGCCAATCCATTCGCTATTCCTCTCAGAGCGCTCGTCAGGCGACGATTTGCTCCATAATACGTTGATACATACGGGCCAGCAGTTGTAAATCCGCGGCATTTACACACTCATTGATTTTATGAATGGTCGCGTTCACTGGCCCCAGTTCGACAACCTGAGCTCCCATGCGGGCGATAAAGCGTCCGTCTGAGGTGCCACCCGTCGTCAGCAGTTGTGGCTTAATTTCATTATAGTGCTCGATGGCGTTCACCACCGCATCCACCAGTTTGCCACGCTGTGTCAGGAACGGCTGGCCGGAAAGCCACCAGTCCACGGTGTAACGCAGTTGATATTTTTCCAGCAGGGCGATAACGCGCGCTTTGATCATCTCATCGGTCAGTTCCGTGCTGAAACGGAAGTTAAACTGAACGAAACAATCGCCCGGGATCACGTTGTTGCTGCCGGTTCCGGCCTTCACGTTCGCAATCTGCATGCTGGTTGGCGGGAAGAACTCATTGCCTTTGTCCCACTCAATGCTTACCAGTTCACTCAGCATTGGCGCTGCGCGGTGAACTGGGTTATCGGCCAGATGCGGGTACGCCACGTGTCCCTGTACGCCGTGAATGGTCAGGTTACAGGTTAACGAACCGCGGCGGCCATTTTTCACCACATCGCCCACCACCTCGGTGCTGGACGGCTCGCCGACCAGACAGTAGTCCAGACGCTCGTTGCGGGCCATCAGGGCCTCAACCACCTTGACGGTGCCGTTATGGGCGCTGGCTTCTTCATCAGAGGTAATGAGAAACGCGAGACGGTTTTTATGGTTCGGGTGCTGGGCGACAAAGCGCTCAGCCGCCACAACCATTGCCGCCAGGGAGCCTTTCATGTCTGCGGCGCCGCGGCCAAACAGCATGCCATCGCGGATGGTTGGTTCAAACGGAGGGTTGATCCAGCGGTCCGCATCACCTGCGGGAACCACGTCGGTATGCCCGGCAAAGGCCAGCGTTTCACCCTGGCCACGCCACGCCCAGAAATTCTGGGTGTCGCCAAAATCCATCCGCTCCACGGTAAAACCGATGGCACGCAGGCGCTCAATCATTAATGCCTGACAACCTGCGTCGTCCGGGCTAAGGGAAGGACGGCGAATAAGCTGCTGAGTCAGCTCAATGACCGGGCATGACATAAACTACACCTCAACGAAAAAAGTCGGAATAAAGGGTTTCACTGAAACCCAGCAGCATAGGCTGCCCGGGCGCGCAGAGCAATGGGCGTTTGATGATTGCTGGCATTTCAAGCATCAGATTTGCTGCGCTGTTGGCATCCTTGATGCTGGCACGCAGTGATTCGTCCAGCTTGCGCCAGGTCGTGCCGCGGGTGTTCAGCAGCGCGTCCCACCCCAGTTCGTTAATGGCGGTATGCAGAAATTCTGCATCAAGCCCATCGGCACGGTAATCGTGGAAGTGGTACTCGACGTTGTTAGCTTCGAGCCAGCGACGGGCTTTTTTGATCGTGTCACAATTTTTAATGCCGTACATGACAACCATGTTGAATCCTTTTGTTCTTATGACCATTAAATGTTCAGTAAATTCGAAGATATATCCTTAAACGGAATATAACACATTCAGAAACGCTCTGGATTAACACCTCTTTTTAATTCAACTCACACCTGTACGCTGAATATTCTTTCATCATTTAAGCATAGATGTCCATCAGGTATAAATTGCCTGTAAACTCAGCGGGTAAAATAAAACTCACCCGTGCGTAGGGTTATTTCAAAATATTGCTGGCCGTCACACAAAATTTAAGGTTCTCCGTTCATATTTATCATAAATCCAGCGCGCAGACGGGGTACAATCACAGCAATCGGTTAAATTGTCTTCACAATGATGATACGTTTTCGTAGAATGCGCATAATAATAAGAGAGGTTGTTATGATTGAACGTGAACTGGGGAACTGGAAAGATTTTATCGAAGGCATGCTTCGTAAATGACATTCAGTAAGAATTGCAAGAGCACTTAAATAAGTAAAATAACCATAGTGTGAATTAATCGCACAGTAAAAAGGCGGCCTACTGAGCCGCCTTTTTTATTTTCACTATCTTATTCAGGCCGTTCCTTGAGCGGGAAGCGGCGACGCACCAGCACGAAGAACAGCGGCACAAAATAAATGGCCAGGATCGTGGCTGAAATCATTCCTCCCATGACGCCTGTACCTACCGCATGCTGGCTGCTGGAGCCTGCGCCTGAGCTGGTTGCCATCGGTAACACCCCGAAGACAAACGCCAGCGAGGTCATCAGGATTGGACGTAAGCGCTGACGGCAGGCATGCAGCGTGGAAGCCATCAGCTCATGGCCTTTCGCATTCATCTCATTGGCAAACTCAACAATCAGGATGGCGTTTTTTGCCGACAACCCAATCACGGTGAGCAGCCCCACCTGGAAGTAAACGTCGTTCTCCAGACCGCGCATCCAGGTGGCGAGCAGCGCGCCGATCACGCCAAGCGGCACCACCAGCATGACCGAGAACGGGACTGACCAGCTTTCATACAGCGCCGCAAGACAGAGGAAGACCACCAGCAGCGAAAGCGCGTAAAGCGCGGGAGCCTGCGCCCCAGAGAGCCGCTCCTGATAAGACATGGCCGTCCACTGCAGACCAAAGCCAGCGGGCAGCTGTTGCACCAGCTTTTCCATGGTGTCCATCGCCGTACCGGTGCTGACGCCCGGCGCGGCTTCACCGACGATCTCAACGGCGGAATAGCCGTTATAGCGCTCCAGACGCGGAGAACCGCTCTCCCAGTGCGAGGAAGCGAAGGCGGAGAACGGCACCATGCCGCCCGCATTGTTGCGGACATACCAGCGGTTAATATCGTCCGGCAGCATGCGGTATGGCGCGGCGGATTGCACATACACTTTTTTAACGCGACCGCGATCCATAAAGTCATTCACATAGCTTGAACCCCACGCCGTTTGCAGGGTGTCGTTGATGTCGTCGATAGAAACGCCCAGCGCCTGCGCCTTACGCTGATCAATATCCACCTGCAGCTGCGGGCTGTCATCCAGACCGTTGTGACGGACGCGGGTCAGACCCGGATCTTTACCGGCCAGCTCTAACAGTTTGTCGCGCGCCGCCATCAGCGCCGTGTGGCCTGCACCGGCATGGTCCTGCAACTCCATGTCAAACCCGGCAGAACTGCCGAGACCGCTGATAGCCGGTGGGCTGCTGGCAAAAACGCGAGCCTCTTTGATACGGGAGAAGGCTTTGGTCGCGCGTTCGATAATGGCAAACGAGGTGCCCGTTTTCGTATCGCGTGCGTCCCAGTCTTTCAGGCGCACAAACATACGCGCAACGTTCTGCCCGTTCCCGCCCGGGCCGGAGCCGACGGTTGAGAAGACCGACACCACGTTATCTTTCTCTTTGGTAAAGAAGTACTGCTCCACCTTCTGAACTACCTTCAGCGTTTGCTGCTGCGTTGACCCGCTCGGGAGCTGCACCGAAGTGATGAACATCCCCCGGTCTTCCTGCGGCAGGAACGAAGTCGGCAGATGCAGGAACAGCCACACCATACCGCCCAACAGCACAACGTAAATCATCATCCAGCGCAGGCTGCGGTGCAGCACCTTGCCGACGGCGGTTTCATAACGCGCAGCACTGCGGTTGAACATGCGGTTAAACCAGCCAAAAAAGCCTTTCTGACCGTGCTGCTCCCCTTTATGTAGCGGCTTGAGGAGGGTGGCGCAGAGGGCAGGCGTGAGGATCAACGCCACCAGCACCGACAGCACCATTGCGGAGACGATGGTGATTGAAAACTGACGATAAATGGCGCCAGTTGTGCCACCGAAAAACGCCATCGGGATAAAGACCGCCGAGAGCACCATCGCGATGCCAACTAACGCCCCCTGAATTTGTCCCATCGATTTACGCGTGGCCTGACGCGGGGAAAGCCCTTCCTCGCTCATGATGCGCTCGACGTTTTCGACCACCACGATGGCATCGTCCACCAGCAGGCCAATCGCCAGCACCATTGCAAACATCGTCAGGGTGTTAATGCTGTAACCAAACGCGTAAAGCACCGCGAAGGTACCCAGCAGCACCACCGGAACGGCAATGGTCGGGATCAGCGTTGCGCGGAAGTTTTGCAGGAACAGGTACATGACCAGGAAGACCAGCGCGATCGCTTCCAGCAGCGTTTTCACCACATCTTCAATAGAGGCTTTAACGAAGGAGGTGGTTTCGTAGGCGACTTTGTATTCCAGCCCGTGGGGAAAATAGTGCGACAGCTCATCCAGACGATCCAGCACCAGCTGCGCGGTGGCCATTTCATTGGCCCCGGAGGCCAGTTTTACCCCCAGACCGGAGGCCGGGTTACCGTTAAAGCGGCTGAGATAATCATATTTCTCTGCTCCCATTTCTACCGTGGCGACATCGCCCAGGCGGACCTCTGAACCATCCTGATTTACGCGCAGGGTAATGTTGCGAAACTGCTCCGGGGTCTGAAGCAGCGACTGTGAGTTAATGGTGGCATTCAACGCTTGTTTATCGACGGAGGGCGTTCCCCCCAGTTGTCCCACCGCAATCTGGGCGTTCTGGGATTTAATGGCATCCGTCACGTCGGTTGCCGTCATCTGGAAGCTGTTCAGCTTATTCGGATCAAGCCAGATACGCATTGAATACTGAGAGCCGTAAGCATCGATATCACCGACGCCGTTAATACGGCTGAGGGGATCCTGAATATTACTGGCGACGTAGTCCGCAATGTCCTGCTTATCCATGGAGCCGTCGGTAGAGACAAACGCAATAGTCAGGATGTTGGTGTCACCGGTTTTACGTACGGTAACCCCCTGATTCTGCACCGCCTGAGGCAGTTTACGCATCGCCGACTGCAGCTGGTTTTGCACCTGCTGTACGGCTTCGTCCGGATCCGTACCGGCGGTAAAGCTCAGGGTGACGGTCGCCTGGCCCGTGGCGCTACTCTGCGAGGACATGTACATCAGGTTATCCAGACCCGTCATGTTCTGCTCGATAACCTGCGTGACGGTATTTTCCAGCGTTTGTGCTGAAGCTCCGGGGTAGTTTGCCGTGACGCGCACGTTTGGTGGTGCCAGGTCGGGATATTGCTCAACAGGAAGTGAAGTAATGGCCAGGACACCTGTCAGACACAACAGTATGGCAAGTACCCAGGCAAAAATGGGGCGATCGATAAAAAAATTCGCCATGAAAATGAGACCTCGTTTTGCTGCACGTCATTATTGTTTATTGCCCGCATCACTTTAGCGGCAAGACGAAGACCAAACGTGGAGAAATAAAGGAGATAGTGTAAATTATCATGCGCTTTTCTCTGCGCTTCACCTTTTACCGTTATTTACCTCCCGGCCCCGTTTGTCGGGAAGATCACGCTCACCAGCGTCCCCCCGTTTTGCGGCTGGGAAAAGTGCAGCGTTCCGCCGAGTCGCGCCGCCCGTTCGCGCATAATATTCAGCCCGTAATGTCCCGGCGGCTCGCTGGCTTCGCCAATCCCGATACCGTTATCGCGAATGCTGACGCTGTGGGTGCCGTCAGCAGACGTCACGCAGCTGACGGTTATCTCGCTGGCCTGGGCGTGCTTCATCGCATTCAACACCGCTTCACGCACGATCTGCAGCAAATGCACCTGTTTCTGGGCATCCAGCGCCAGCGAGGAGAGGCGGCAGTCGAGGTGCAGCTTTGCCTGCGTCTGGCTCTGTAACCCGTCCAGTGACTCCTGTAGGGCCGCGGGCAGATTGGCGTGGTTAAGCGTCAGGCGGAAGGTGGTAAGCAGTTCCCGCAATTGATGCCAGGCGTTGTTAAGCTCGCGGGAAAAGTCGGTGATAATGGTCTGCGCCGGGGCATTTTCCTGCGGGATAGCGCGTTTCAGCAGTGCCAGCTGAATACGTAAATACGACAGTACCTGCGCCAGGGAATCGTGCAGCTCGCGGGCGATCGTCGCGCGTTCTTCCATCAGCAGCAACTGCTGGTAGTGCTTTTGCGCCTGGTTGAAATACAGTCCGCGTCCGAGCATTGTCGCCACGCTTTCCATCAGCGGCAGAGGAACGTGGCCCGTCTCGCTTTGCCAGCGTAATTCCCCGTACAGGGTATCCTGCATCAGCACGGGCAGCGTTTGGACAGGGCTCCCGTTTGATTCGATACCCTCACTGAGCCGCCAGTCGTCGCTGGTGCGCAACTCCAGATAGTTCATCTGCGTGTACTCATGCACTATCTGCAAAATATGCCGGAAACAGTGGCTGTCTATCTGGCCGGTATTCAGTGCCTGAGAGCATTTAAACAGCATCTCGAGTTGCTGATGCGCCTCATTCAGATGCTGCGTCTTTTCCGCTACGGAGTGTTCAAGCGAGCGATACAGCGTATGCAGCTCGGCTGACATGTGGTTGAACGCCCGGGAAAGTTGACCCAGCTCGTTTGGCAGCGCGGTATCCGGTGCAGGCGTATCGAATTGCCCCCGCTCAATGCGCTCGCTGGCCGCCACCAGGTTATTCAGCGGTAACACCACCTGGCGGCGGATGCGTCGCAGGGTAAAGATCGTCAGGATCAGGATGCACATCCCGCCCGCCAGGGAGATCAGAATCACCGCCCGGATTTTATGTTCGGTGTAGTGCTGAAGGGCGAGCACAAAGGCGTCAATCCGGCCGACAAAGTCTTCAATGTGGGCCTGATACCACCCGATATCGCCGCGAGCGATGTGGTTGTCCATCTCCTGCCATGCCAGATGCAGCTGCTGATAGCGCGCCTTAACATCGTCCGGCACGTACCAGTAACTCAGCTTCTGTAGCGCAGGGGCGCTCAGCGTCTGCTGCCAGCTCTCGCGATGCGCCGCCAGGGCGTCGCTGTTGCGTTGCATCTCATAGCCCAGACGGTAGCTCTGCATTCGCAGGGAACCGGCAATATTGATGGCTTCTGCATCCCGCTGGCTGCTGGCAAGCGTGAACAGTGCGACGGTGCTGGTCAGAACGGACAGCACGATAATGGAAATGAAAGCCCGGGCCAGGCTTCCGGAAACGGGTCGTTTAACGGTCACAGAACAGCTTCCTGAAAAAAATTGATCTGCCACAGGTTCACTGGAGATAGTTCGGCTTCCTGGGCATTTGTACATTGCCTGATAGCGCCGCCGTGGGTAAATACAATATTCCTATAAAGAATAAGGTTATTGAACCAAAAACAGGTGTCGTTATGAATCGTTTTATTATGGCCAACAGCCAGCAGTGTATAGGGTGCCGTGCCTGCGAAGTGGCCTGCGTGATGGCGCACAACGATGAACAACACGTGCTGAGCGAACGCCATTTTCATCCCCGCATCACTGTCCTGAAATCTGGCGCGAAGAGCACGCCTGTAACCTGCCACCATTGCGAGAATGCGCCCTGCGCGCAGAGCTGCCCTAACGGGGCCATCAGCAAATGCGATGACAGCGTACAGGTGAATCAACAAAAATGCATTGGCTGTAAAGCCTGCGTGGTTGCCTGTCCGTTCGGCACGATGGAGATCGTTGTTACGCCTCTCGACAAGGGCAACGTAAAAGCCTCGGCGCATAAATGCGATCTTTGCCACACGCGCCCACAGGGCCCGGCCTGCATCGAAAATTGTCCGGCACAGGTGCTTACCCTGGCGACGCCCGCCGTGCTGAACCACCTGGCGAAAACCCGCCGCCAGCGCACCGCCCGTCAGGTGGCGCAGCCCTGGCACGGCGAGGCGGTAAGGCCAGACCTGCCGCATACCCGCCTTGAGCAGATGAGAAACACACCGCGACGCGGGGAGCCGGACAAACTCGCCGCGAGTGCACGCGTCAGCCATTTTCAGGAGATCTACCTGCCGTTTCGGGCAGAGCAGGCCGCGCGTGAGGCATCGCGCTGCCTGAAGTGCGGCGAACACAGCATTTGTGAATGGACCTGTCCGCTGCACAACCATATCCCCCAGTGGATTGAACGCGTTAAAGCGGGGGATATCGCCGGGGCGGTTGAGCTTTCACACCAGACCAACTGTTTACCTGAAATTACCGGCCGCGTCTGCCCGCAGGACCGATTATGTGAAGGCGCCTGCACCGTGCGTGATATCTCAGGCGCGGTGACCATTGGCAACATCGAGCGCTATATCTCTGACCAGGCGCTGGCGATGGGCTGGAAGCCGGATCTGAGCGGCGTGACACCGGTTGATAAACGTGTGGCGGTGATCGGCGCGGGGCCTGCGGGGCTTGCCTGTGCCGACGTGCTGGCGCGCAGCGGCGTGCGCGTCACGGTCTATGACCGGCACCCGGAGATTGGCGGCTTGCTGACGTTTGGTATCCCGGCCTTTAAGCTCGATAAATCGCTGCTCGCACGGCGCAGGGAGATATTCACGGCCATGGGGATCCAGTTCGTTCTGAACTGCGACGTCGGACAGGATGTGCCGCTGTCACAGCTGCAACGCGAATACGATGCACTGTTTATTGGTGTGGGAACCTATCGTTCCATGAAAGCGGGTATCGCGCATGAAGATGCCCCCGGCGTCTATGACGCGTTACCTTTCCTGGTGGCAAACACCCACCACGTGATGGGGCTTGAGGCAACAACCAAAGAGCCATTTATCGATACCCGGGGGCTGAACGTGGTGGTGCTCGGCGGGGGCGATACCGCCATGGACTGTGTCCGCACCGCGTTACGTCACGGTGCGGCGAAGGTAACCTGCGCCTACCGCCGGGATGAAGCCAATATGCCGGGCTCGAAAAAAGAGGTGAAGAATGCGAAGGAAGAGGGCGCCGCGTTTGAGTTTAACGTTCAGCCCGTGGAGTTAACTCTGGCACCTGACGGACAGGTCAACGGCATTCGCATGCTGCGTACCGAACTCGGCGAACCGGATGCTCAGGGCCGTCGTCGGCCGGTACCGATAGCGGGGAGCGAATTTTTGATGCCTGCGGATGCGGTGATCATGGCATTTGGTTTCAATCCACACGAGATGCCGTGGCTGCAGGCGCAGGGCGTGGAGACGGATAGCTGGGGACGAATTATCGCCTCGGTGGAGAGCCGCTATCGCTATCAGACCTCTAACCCGCAAATTTTCGCAGGCGGTGACGCCGTACGCGGCGCAGATTTAGTGGTCACCGCCATGGCGGAAGGGCGACATGCTGCGCAGGGTATCCTCGACTGGCTGGGCGTCAGCGCGTTAAAAACGCATTAAATCGGGTGGGCGACAAAGCGGGGTTCACGGCGTAATATAGGCAGACTCATTGTGTCGTGGAGCCCGTATGACCCTGAAAATTGACGTTATCAAAGACAAAATCCTTTCTGATAATTACTTTGTCCTGCGTAACATCACCTATGATTTAACGCGTAATAACGGGGACGTGATCCGCCACAAACGTGAGGTTTACGACCGCGGCAATGGGGCAACCATTCTGCTTTATAACCGTGAAAAGCAGAGCGTGGTGCTGATCCGCCAGTTCAGGGTGGCGACGTGGGTCAATGGCAATCCGGACGGACGGCTGATTGAAACCTGCGCAGGTCTGCTGGATGACGATGAGCCGGAAGTGTGTATCCGCAAAGAAGCCATCGAGGAGACAGGCTTTGAAGTGGGTGAGGTTAAAAAAGTTTTCGAACTGTTTATGTCACCCGGCGGCGTGACGGAAATCGTCCATTTCTTTATTGCCGAATACAGCGATGCGCATCGTATCCATCAGGGCGGTGGGGTGGAAGATGAAGATATCGAGGTGCTGGAGATACCGTTTGTCCAGGCGCTGGAGATGATCCGTTCCGGGGAAATTAAAGATGGTAAAGCTGTAATATTATTGCAGTATTTACAAACAACCGGGCTGATGGATCCCTCTTTCGAACGGATGTAGTTTGTTTTTCGGATAAATCTATCCGATAAATCCGATTGAGCAACCCCGGCGGGAACACGAAGATACTGCCCAGTTAAGCGTTTTCGTTCCGGGATTGTGCCATTCATGCGCTACTGCGTTTTTATTTTTTTCCTGATTTGTGTGCTCCCCGCGCCTCGTGTGTGGGCTGCGCCTGCACAGCAATCATTCTCAGACTGGCAGGTGACCTGCAATAACCAGAATTTTTGCCTGGCACGCAACACCGGTGAACACCGTGGTCTGGTGATGACGCTTAGCCGCAGCGCTGGCGCGAAAACCGATGCCTCGTTACGTATCGATCTCGGCGGTCTTTCAGACCCGTCCGTCAAAGAGCCTGCAATTGCGCCGCGCCTGCTGCTTGATGGGGTGCCCGTGACGCTGGAGCGTCAGCACTGGCAGTTAACGCCATGGCATCTGAAAACGGACGATGCTGCGACCATCACTGCATTTCTTAAGCATATCCAGGAAGGGAAAGCGCTAACCCTGCGTGATGGCAAGCAGGCGATCTCCCTCAGTGGCCTGAAAGCGGCGCTGTTGTTTATCGATGCGCAGCAAAAGCGCGTCGGCAGTGAAACCGCCTGGATTAAAAAAGGTGACGATCCGCCGTTAAGCGTGCCGCCCGCACCGGCCCTGAAAAAGGTGGCGGTTGTGAATCCCACCCCGACACCGCTCTCCCACAGCGAACTGAACGATCTGCTGGATTATGGTACCTGGCGGATGAATAACAGCCAGTGCTCGCTCGACCCCAACCGTCGGGAAGTGCGCGTCACTGCGCTTACCGATGACAAAGCGCTGCTGATCGTCAGTTGCGAAGCGGGGGCCTATAACACCGTCGATCTGGCCTGGCTGGTATCACGTAAAAAACCGTTTTCTTCCCGTAGCGTCAGGCTGCGTCTGCCGTTTACGCCGTCCAGCGGCAGCAGTGAAATGGAGTTAATGAACGCTCGCTTTGATGAGAAAACGCGTGAGTTGACCACCCTGGCGTTAGGGCGGGGGATTGCTGACTGCGGTATCCAGACGCGCTGGCGCTTTGACGGCCAGCGCTTCCGTCTGGTGCGTTATGCCGAGGAGCCCAGTTGCGATAACTGGAATGGGCCAGATGCCTGGCCCACGTTGTGGATCACACGCTAGTTTTGCCCGGTAAGCGTAGCGTCACCGGGCACGCAGGCCGCACTAAAGCACGCTTAACGCCTTCTCAACGACGTTCTCAACGGTAAAACCGAAATACGGGAACAGCTTGTCGGCCGGCGCCGATTCACCGTATCCCCGCATGCCGACAATGGCCCCTTTCAGCCCGACATATTTGTACCAGTAGTCGGCAATACCCGCCTCAACCGCCACGCGGGCCGTCACGCTGGATGGCAGGACCGATTCACGATACGCCTCATCCTGTGCGTCAAAGATGTCGGTTGAAGGCAGGGAAACCACGCGCACCGCGTGACCTTCGGCAGTCAGCTTCTCCGCCGCTTTGACGGTAATCTCCACCTCAGAACCGGTGGCAATCAGGATCACATCCGGCTTGCCGCCGCTGTCCTTCAGAATGTAACCGCCGCGGGCAATGTCTTTCACCTGCTCCGGCGTGCGTTCAATCTGCGCCAGGTTCTGACGTGACAGGATCAGCGCCGTCGGTCCGTTATGGCGCTCTACTGCCAGCTTCCAGCCCACCGCGGCCTCGACCTGATCGCACGGACGCCAGGTGCTGAAGTTTGGCGTCAGGCGCAGGCTCGCCAGCTGTTCAACGGCCTGGTGGGTTGGCCCATCTTCCCCAAGCCCGATGGAGTCATGGGTGTAAACCATAATCTGCCGCGCTTTCATCAGAGCCGCCATGCGTGCGGCGTTACGGGCGTATTCCACAAACATCAGGAAGGTGGCGGTGTAGGGGACAAATCCCCCGTGATGAGCGATACCGTTGGCAATGGCGGTCATGCCGAACTCGCGTACGCCATAGTGAATATAGTTTCCGGCGATATCCTCTTTCAGCGATGTCGAGCCAGACCAGATGGTCAGGTTACTGGGGGCCAAATCCGCCGAGCCGCCCAGCAGCTCAGGCAGGATTGGGCCAATCGCATTCAGGGTGTTTTGCGACGCCTTACGGGTGGCGATTTTGGCCGGGTTAGATTGCAGGTTTTCAATCAGCGCCTGCGTTTTCTCTTCCCAGTCCTCCGGTAGCCCTCCGCTCATGCGGCGGGTGAATTCGGCCGCCAGCTCCGGGTAGGCCTTTTTGTAGGCGGCAAATTTCTCGTTCCAGGCGTGCTGGGCCTTTTCACCCTCTTCACGGGCATCCCATGCGCGGTAAATCTCTTTCGGAATTTCGAACGGCGGATATTTCCAGCCCAGTTTCTGCCGGGTCAGCGCCACTTCCTCATCACCCAGCGCCGCACCGTGCGCCTCTTCTTTACCTGCTTTGTTCGGCGAACCAAAGCCGATAACCGTGCGGCAGATAATCAGCGACGGTTTGTCCTTCACGCTTTGCGCTTCCTGAATTGCTTTTTTCACCGCCTCGGGATCGTGGCCGTCAATTTCATGCACCACATGCCAGTGGTAGGCTTCAAACCGTTTTGCCGTGTCGTCGGTAAACCAGCCCTCGGTTTCCCCGTCTATGGAGATGCCGTTGTGGTCATAGAAGCCAATCAGCTTGCCCAGCCCCAGCGTGCCCGCGAGCGAACAGACCTCATGGGAGATCCCCTCCATCAGACAGCCGTCACCCATAAAGACGTAAGTGTAGTGATCGACGATGTCATGCCCCGGCTGGTTAAACTGCGCACCCAGCGTGCGTTCCGCGATGGCCAGCCCAACGGCGTTGGCTAAACCCTGTCCCAGCGGCCCGGTGGTGGTTTCCACCCCTGGCGTATAGCCAATCTCCGGGTGGCCGGGGGTTTTCGAATGCAGCTGACGGAAGTTTTTCAACTCTTCGAGCGGCAGATCGTAGCCGGACAAATGCAGCAGGCTGTAGAGCAGCATCGACGCGTGGCCGTTAGAGAGAATAAAACGGTCACGATCGTACCAGGTGGGGTCGTTAGGGTTGTGCTTCAGGAAGTCATTCCACAACACTTCGGCAATATCTGCCATGCCCATTGGTGCGCCAGGGTGGCCGGAATTGGCTTTTTGCACGGCATCCATGCTGAGGGCGCGAATGGCATTGGCTAACTCTTTACGGGACATAGTTCACTCCGTGGCAAGGTTAAAGTTTGGCGGCGAGAAGATCTTCAAGTTTGCGCTGGTCGACGGCGAACTGGCGGATGCCGTCCGCCAGTTTTTCCACGGCCATTGGGTCCTGATTGTGCTCCCAGCGGAATTCCGCTTCGGTCATGGCTTTCGGTTTGGGCAGTACGGTAGAGGTCGGCACCAGTTTACGGATCACCGTCTCTTCTTTGTCCTGCAGCTTTTTCAGCAGGTCAGGGGAGATGGTCAGGCGGTCACACCCTGCCAGCGCCAGGATCTGCTCGGTGCGGCGGAAGCTGGCCCCCATTACGATGGTTTCGTAGCGGTGCTGCTTGTAATAGTCGTAGATATTACGTACCGACTTCACGCCCGGGTCTTCCTCCACCACGTACGGATCCATCGGCTGTTTTGCCTGATACCAGTCGTAGATGCGCCCGACGAACGGTGAGATCAGGAATACGCCCGCTTCTGCACAGGCGCGCGCCTGCGCAAACGAGAACAGCAGCGTCAGGTTGCAGTGGATCCCCTCTTTTTCCAGCACTTCCGCCGCGCGGATGCCTTCCCAGGTGGAGGCGAGCTTAATCAGAATGCGTGATTTGTCGATCCCCTGCTCCTGGTAGAGTTCGACGAGGCGGCGGGCTTTATAGATGCTCTTTTCTTTATCGAAAGAGAGGCGGG